>NZ_JBHVTL010000009.1:41664-253396 GCF_042884635.1 Kitasatospora sp. NPDC058115 | reverse complement strand
GCGGGGGGGGCGGCTGGGGGCGGGTGAGCGCCCTGCGGTCCGCCGCCCCGCCCGCCACCGGTGTCAGTGCCGAGCCGGAGCTCCTACCAGCACCACTCGAACCAGAGCCGGCGGGCATCGCCGGTCAGGGCGACGGTGCCGGACTTACGGATCGTCATCTTCCGCATGTCTGTCTCCTTCGGTGTGCGTGGGGGACGGTCGGCCGGGAGTTGCGGCGACCAGTGCTCATGGTGGTGATAATTCGTATGAACTGTCAAGGAATTGGATCCTCCGCTCATCGGCCCGGGCCGGCCTGCACCGCCCGGCGTCGGGTGGGCGGGCCGGCGGCCGGACTCAGGTGAGAGCAGTGGCCAGCAGCGCGAAGGCGGCGATGAGGACGGCGACGCGGGCGTAGTGGAAGCGGTCCCAGCGGTTCGCCTGCTGCTTCCAGTCGGCGGGCCGGTTCTCCGGGGTCCAGGTCTTGCCCCGGTTGTTGATCGGGACGAGCAGCAGGACCGACATGATCACGCTGAGCAGCAGCAGTGCGCCGGAGGCGGCGAGGATGCCGGTGTCGTGCTGGTGGCGTCCGGCGACGGCGAGGGCCGTGACGAGGGCGAGCGAGGTGAGGTACCAGACCGGCATCACGGCGCCGAGCATCCGGCCCCCGTGGGCGCGACCGCTCAGGGTGCTGTCGTCCGGGAGGGCGTTGAGGATCGGATTGATGACGAAGGCGACCGAGAACTCCACCCCCACCATCACGCCGACGACCACGGTGGTGCAGATGTCGAGTGCGTTGAGCATGATGACCCCTTCCGGGACCTAGCGCTGCTAGATGTCGCTGCCGATGCTAGTTCTGCTGTCGCTCGATTGTCTAGCAGTGCTAGGGTTCGGTTATGTCGGTACAACAGCGCAAAGAACGCGAACGGATGGACCGCGAGCGCCTCATCGTGGCCACGGCCCGTGAACTCGCCGAGCAACAGGGCTGGGACGCGGTCACCACCCGGCGGCTCGCCGAGCGCATCGAATACAGCCAGCCCGTCCTCTACAGCCACTTCCGCGGCAAGCGCGAGATCATCGGCGCCGTCGCCCTCGAAGGCGCCGCCGAGATGGCCGTGTTGCTGCGGGCCGCGGCCTCCGCCGCGGACGGCCCGCGCGCCCGGGTCACCGCGCTCGCCCGCGCCTACCTCGACTTCGCCGCGCGCAACCCGGCGGTCTACGACGCCATGTTCCAGCTCGACGGCGGACTGGCGTTCGCGCAGGAGGACACCCCGGAGCCCCTGAAGGACGCCTTCGCCGCCCTGCTGGAGAACCTCGGAGAGGTCGCCGGTGACGGCGTCCACCCCGGGCTGTTCACCGAGCTGTTCTGGTCGGCCCTGCACGGGCTGGCGACCCTGACCAGGGCGGGGAGGCTGCCGCCGGAGCACACCGAGTGGCGGGTGGAGACGCTGGTGGACCGCCTCGCCATGTTCTGACGCCGCGGGCGTTCCCGACGTCGGCGCAGGGGACCGGCCGGGAGGGCGCGCAGGCGTTCGCCCCTTCGGCGCCCTCGGCCTCGATGCCCTGGCGCACGATCCTGCGGTCGCCCCCGGCGAGGTCGGCCACGCGGCCGCGCCGGGGGGGGGGGGGGCGTCCACGGCGGCGGGACCGAGCGCGTCCCGGGCGTCGCCGCCGCCCGGGCGGTGGAGCGGCCCACGGGCGCGAGCCCGGCAGGTGCCGCTGCTCGCCGCCGCACCGGCGCCGCCGTCCGCCCCGGAATCCGCCGGGCACGCCCCGCTTCCGCCACCGCGGCGGCGCTGCGCGGCGTAGGGTCGGCATCGACCGCCACGCACCTGACCTACGACGCCTTCCGGTGAGCCGATGACCACTGTCAACGCCCAGGGGACCGCCCTGGGCATCGAGTCGTTCGGGGACGACGACGCGCCGCTCGTCCTGCTCGCGGGAGGGACCACGATGCTCTCCTGGCCCGACGCCCTGTGCGAGCGGCTGGCCGCCGGCGGACGCCGGGTGGTGCGCTACGACCTGCGCGACAGCGGGGAGTCGACGACGATCGACCCGCAGGCGCCCGCCTACACCCTGCGCGACCTCGCCGCCGACGCCGCGGCCCTGGTCGGCGTGCTCGGCGGGGGACCCGCGCACCTCGCGGGGATCGGCGTGGGCGGGATGGTCGCCCAGGTGGCCGCGCTCGACCATCCGGACGCGTTCTCGGCACTCACCCTGGTCGGCACCCGCGCGGTCGCCCCCGGCCCCGTCGACGACGACCTCCCGGACCACGACGGGGCGGCGATGGGCCGGCTGTTCGCGCGGCCGCTGCCCGACTGGGCCGACCGGGAGGCGGTCGCGGAGTTCGCCGCCGCCGGCGCCGAGATCCTCGGCGACGACCCCGCCACCGCCCGCACCCTCGCCGCGCGCATCTGGGACCGCACGCCCGGCACCGCGCCCCCGGTCCACCTGGCCAACGAGCTGGGCACGGTGTTCGCCGGGCTCGACTGCGCACCCCGCTGGCGCGAGCGCCTGGCCACGATCGGACTCCCCACGCTGGTCGTCCACGGCCGCCGCAACCGGTTCTTCCCCGTCGGCAACGGCGAGGCCGTCGCACGCGCGATCCCCGGAGCACGCCTGCTCGTCCTCGAAGCGGCCGCGACCGCGATCCCCGACGCGGCGGCCGCCGAGGTCGCCGAGGCGATGCTCGCCCTCGGCTGACGAGCGCCCACCCGGCCGGGCCGGCGGACCGCCGCGGCCACGGCCCGTCGTCGGCCCGGTGGCCGGACGACTCTGGCGGGCGACGGCGCGGAGCCGCTACGGTCTGGACCAGCCACCCGCCCTGGCCTCTACCGGGAGTCGTCATCAGCACCCGAACCACCGTCAGCGCCGTTCCCGCCAACGCCGTTTCGGCGCCGGACGCCGCGCCCGCGCTCACCCTGACCGATCTGCTCGACGACCGGGCGCGGCGCCACCCCGACCGCCCCGCCCTGCTCGTCCCCGGCCGCCCCGTGCTCGACTACCGCACGTGGCGCGCGCGGGCGGTGCGGGCCGCCCACGGGCTGGCCCGGGCCGGGGTGCGGCCGGGGGACCGGGTGCTGCTGCTCTTCCCCAACCGGGCCTGGGACGACTACGCGGTGGCGTTCCTCGCCGCGCACTACGCGGGCGCGGCGGGCGTCGTCGTCCGCGAGGACCTCGGTGCCGAGGACACCGCGCGGCTGGCCGGCGACAGCGCGGCGGCCCTGGCCGTCGCCCGGTCCGCCGAGGACGCGCGCGCGAGCGCCGCCGGACTGCGCACCCTGCCGCTCGCGGACCTGGAGGCGGACGGCGGCCACCACGACGCCGACGGGGAGCCGCCGCACCGCCCCGCCCCCGGCGACCTCGCCCAGGTCATCGGCACCTCCGGCACCACCGGCACGCCCAAGGGCGTGCACGCCGCCCACGCCAGCCTCACCGCCGGTCAGCGGCTCGACCCGCGCCCGCGCCCCTACGCCCACTCCGCGTACGCGGTGCACGCCTTCCCGATCGGCACCAACGCCGCCCAGGTGGTGCTGGTCAACGCCCTGGTCGCCGCGCCCGCCACGATCTGCCTGCCGCGCTTCGACGCCGAGGAGTTCGGCGCGGCCGTCGCCGAGCACCGCGCGGGCACCGTCTTCCTGGTGCCGTCGATGGCCGTCGAACTGCTCAACTCGGGCGTCGCCGCACGGCACGACCTCAGCAGCGTGCTGCTGATCAGCTCCTCCGCCGCCGCGCTGCCCGCCCCCGTCGCCGCCGCCCTGCGCGCGGCCCTGCCGACCGCGACCCTGGTCAACACCTACACCTCCGCCGAGGCGTCCCCCGCCCAGATATCCGCCGTCGTCGACGCCCGCCGCCCCGGCTCCGTCGGCCGTCCCGCCAACCCCGCCGACCTGCGGCTGCTCGGCGAGGACGGGCGCCCCGTCGAGCCGGGCGCCGTCGGCGAGGTCTGGCTGCGCCAGCCCGGCCCGCCGCGCGGCTACACCGCCGGAGCCGACGCCTCGGCCGCCGTCTTCCGGGACGGCTGGGTGCGGATGGGCGACCTCGGCCGGCTCGACGCCGACGGCTACCTGTACCTGGTCGACCGGGAGAGCGACGTCATCAAGTCCGGCGCCCTCAAGGTCTCCACCCTGCGCATCGAGGACGTCCTGCACGCCCACCCGCGGGTCGCCGACGCCGCCGCGCTCGGCCTGCCGCACCCCGTCATGGGCGCCGTCCCGGTGGCCGCCGTCGTCCCCGCCGCCGACGGCCTGGACCTCGACGAACTGCGGCTCTTCCTCGCCGAACGGCTCGGCCGGGCCGAACTCCCGGTCCGCATCCTGGTCACCGACCGGCTGCCCCGCAACCCCAGCGGCAAGGTCGTCAAACACCAGCTACGCGCCCGCTTCGAGGTGCCCGCCGACGACGCGGCCCCCGGCACCCCGCCCGCCACCGCACCGGAACTCGCCCTCGCCGCCCTGTGGCGCAGGATCCTCGGCCGGCCCGTCCGCGCGGTCGAGGACGAGTTCTTCGCCCTCGGCGGCGACTCCTTCCGCGCCGTCCAGCTCGCCGCCGCCGTCTCCGCCGAGTTCGGCGTCACCGCCGGCACCGCCCTCGTCTTCGAACGCCCCTCGCTGCGCGCCCAGGCCGCCTGGCTCGCCGACGCCCCGAGGACGGCCGGCGACCCGCTCCCCGCCGCCGACTCCGAACTCTCCCCCTTCCTGCGCGAACTGCGCGCCCAGCCGCACGACATCCCGCTCACCTCCCAGCAGGAGAACTTCCTGCGCTGGATGGCCGAGGCCGAGGGTCGCAACGTCGGCTCGGTCGCCGTCATGTTCCGCGTCACCGAGGCGCTGCGCCCCGACCTGCTGACCGAGGCCCTCCACGAGGCGGTGCGCCGCCACCCGGCGCTGCGCACCCGGTTCGTGCCGGTGCCCGGCGCCGCCCCGGGGATCCGGCGCGCCGTGGTCGACGCGGAGCCGGAGGTCGAGGCGATCCTGGTCGACGCCCCCGGCGAGAGCGACGACCAGGTGTCGGCTCGGCTGATCGCCGTCCGGGACCGGCTCACCGACGTCGGCAAGGGCCCGATGACCGGGCTCGCCGTGGTCAGCCGCGGCGCCGACGACCACGCCGTCCTGCTGGCCGTCCACCACATCGTCGGTGACGGCTGGTCGGTCGGCGTGCTGCTGCGCGACCTCGGCGTCATCTACTCGGCGCTGCGCCGGGGCCGCCCCGCGCCGCCGCCCCGGCCGATGCCGACGCTCGGCGAACTGGTCACCCGCGCCAACGCCCACTGGCCGGTCTCCCGCGCCCACTTCGCCCGCACCCTGGCCGGCGCGCCCGAGGCCGTGCACCCCTTCCCCGGGCGCGCCGACACCGAGACGGTCCTCAGCGCCGCCCACCGCCTCACCGTCCCCGCCGCCCGCGCCGCCGCGCTGCGCGAACGGGCCGCCGAGGCCGGGGCGACCCCGTTCCAGGCCCTCGCCACCGTCTGGCTGGGCCTGCTGGCGGAGCGCAGCGGCCAGGACGACCTCGTCCTGATGACCCCCGTGCCCGGCCGCACCACCCCCGAGGCCGAACAGGCCGTCGGCTGCTTCGTGCAGTCGCTGCTGCTGCGGGTCGACGCCTCCGGTTCGCCCGGCTTCGCCGAACTCCTCGCCCGGGTGCGCGACACCGCCACCGCGGCGCTGGACCACCAGCTGTACCCCTTCGCGGAGTTCAGTCCGCTGGCACCGTTCGCCGCGTGGCTGCGCTACGAGAGCTGGAACGCGCCCGCCCAGCTTCCCGGCCTCAGCTGCACGGCCTGGGAGGTGCCGCGCAGCGCCACCGTCCCCTACCCGCTGCCCGGCGGCGACCGGCACGTCCCCGAGCTCGCCGCCACCGAACAGCCGGACGGCTCCCTGGTCTGCTGGCTGCGCTACAACGAGCACGCCTTCACCCCGGCCGCCGTCGAGTCGCTGGCCGCCGCCCTGGCGGCGCGGATCGCCGGGGCCGCCGGGGGCTGACCGGGGCGGCCGGGCACCCGGCCGGGGCCGCGGGTGCCCGATTGTCAGTGGCCGATGCCAGGATCCTCCTGACCGACTTGAGGAGAGCACTGTGGGTACCTGGGACATCGGCCACTTCGACAACGACACCGCCGCGGACTTCTCCGGCACGCTGGACGAGGCGGCACCGGAAGAGCGGGAGGGGCTGGTCCGCAGCGTCCTGACCGCCGCCGCCGAGACCGCGGCCGAGGACTACCTCGACTCCTACGAGGCGGCGCAGGCCGTGGCCGCCGCCGCGCTCGTCGCCGCCCAGTGCCCCGGCGGCGAGCCGGTCACCACCGCCTACGGCCCCGACGAGCCGCTCCCGGTCTTCCCCGCCGACCTCCGTCCGCTCGCCGTCCGGGCGCTCGACCGCGTGGTCGCCGACGAGTCCGAGCTCGCCGAGCTCTGGGACGAGTCCGAGGAGAGCCCGGACTGGCGTCGCGCCGTCAAGACCCTCCGTGCCGTCCTCGACCCCGAGCCGGAGCCGGCCGCGGAGGCACGGTCCGAGGTCTAGACACGCCCCGGGCCCGAGGGTCGTCGGCAACGGTGTCGAGGAGGACGCGGCCGGGGCCGGCGACCGGCCGGTGCCGGTCGCCGGCCCCCGGGTGTCAGAGGGTTCCGGTGATGCCGGCGGCGTAGTGGTTGCCGACGACGCCGGTCAGGTCGATCGGGGGTGGCGTGCTGCCAGCTGCCGTCGGTGCGGCGGATGGCGTGCAGGATGCGGTCGTCCGTCGTTACGAACGTCAGTTGCGGCTGATCCCGTAGTACCGGCAGGTCTGCGAGACATTCCCGCTGGCCTCCTCGGCGTGTCTCAGGACCGCCAGGCGCCGCTGGGCCTGGCGGTCCTGCTGCTGTTGCTGCGAAGGGGGCATGACAGGACTCCGTCGTAGTCGGAGATCCATGTGTCACCAACGTCCGGCAGTTCTCTACCTAGCCCGGGGTCAGCCGGTCCTCGTCGAGACCGTCGAGGACGAACCCGTTGTCGAAGCGCACCTTGTACGTGCTGCGGGCGCCGGCCCCGGGGCCGTGCGCGCTCATCCGGATGACCTGCTGGCGGAGGTCGTCGACCAGACCGGCGGCGAA
Organism: Kitasatospora sp. NPDC058115; assembly: GCF_042884635.1. Lineage (NCBI taxonomy): Bacteria > Bacillati > Actinomycetota > Actinomycetes > Kitasatosporales > Streptomycetaceae > Kitasatospora > Kitasatospora sp. NPDC058115. The sequence continues at coordinate 246,335 of NZ_JBHVTL010000009.1, read as the reverse complement.
GCCCGAGAGGTGGCTGCCGCGCACCTGGTGGTCGAAGGCGGCGAGATGGTCCTGGGCGACGCCGCCGACCCCCTTCCCGACCTCGATGACGACGCCCGTCAGCCCCTCGGCCAGGAACAGGGCCCCCGGGAAACCGCCCGCGGTCGCCGTGCCGTGGGCGGTGAGCTGCACCTCCCTGGTCAACTTCACCCGTGCGCCGGTGTCGTACGGCATGGCGGTACCCCCTGGTTCGATCCTGCCCCGACCCGGCCGAGCGTAGCCGAGGGGCCCGCGGAGCGACGAGGCCAGGGGGCTACGGGGCGCCGAGCACCTGGGCGCGGATGGCTGCGGCGCCGCCCTGCGCGAGCCAGTCCGCCAGGGTGCGCAGTCCGGGGTGGATCACCCGCAGCGCCTCGATGTCGGCGCGCCAGCGGTGGCCGTCGTCCCACTGCTGCCGGACCTCGGCGAACTCCGGGTTCAGCGCGGCCGCCTGGTCGTGGGTCACCTGCTCGTAGCGCACCGTCGTTCCGGTCGCGGCGCTGATCGCGGCGGCGGCCTCGACCGGGGTCAGGTCGTCACCGGCCAGCTCCAGGGTCCGTCCGGCGAACCGTTCCGGCTGCTCGAAGGCCAGGGCCGCGAACTCGGCGATGTCCTCCAGTGCGATGACCTGGAGCGGCGCGTCCGGGGTGAACAGGTGCCGGTGGACGCCGTCGACGATCCCGTCCAGGCCGATGCCGTTCGTCCCGAGGTAGTTCGTCATGAACCGCACCGGGCGCAGCACGGTCACGAGCGGGAACCAGTCGTGCAGGTACTGTTCGGTGCGCCGCTTTCCCGGGGCCGCGAACGCCCGGCCGGTGGTCGAGGCGACGCCGGTGAACACCACCTGGCGGATCCCTGTGGCGGCTGCCGCGTCGGCCAGGGCCCGGCCGCGGGTGAACTCCAGCTCCGCGCCGCTGTTCGTCGGCCCGTAGGCGACCGGCGGCACGGCGAACAGGGCGGTGGCGCCGGCCAGCGCCGGTTCGAGGCTCGCCGGGTCGTCGAAGTCCGCGACGGCCAGCTCGGCCCCGGCGGCCGCGAGTGCCGCGGCGGCGGGGGTGGTCGTGTCCCGGACCAGTGCGCGCACGCGCCGGCCTCCGGCCAGCAGCCGGCGGGCCGTCGCACCGCCCTGCTTGCCGGTGGCGCCGGTCACGGCGATGGTCGCGGACCAGGCGGTGTCCTTGCCGGTGGTCATGACGGTTCCTCCTTCTCCCCGGGCTCCAGGGGGCATCGGACTGATGCGGTGGACCCGGGGTATCTGGAACACTGCAACCCGGTTGAGTCGAGGCACAAGGGGTTTCGTGACATGACGACAGCGATGGCCGGAGACCGGGCCGACGCCCGCCGCAACCGGGCGAAGGTGCTGGCCGCCGCCGCCGACGCGATGGCGGAGCAGGGGCTCGACGTCCCGCTCGGGGAGATCGCGCGCCGGGCGGGTGTCGGTGCCGGCACCGTGTACCGGCACTTCCCGAGCAAGCAGGCGCTCCTGGAGGCGGTGTTCGCCCGGCACCTGGAGGACCTGGTCGCCTCCGGTGAGCGTCTGGCCGCCCGGTGCGCGCCGACCGAGGCCTTCTTCGGGTTCCTGCTGGACATCGTCGAACTGTCCAGCAGGCGCGGGCACATCTGCGACGTGGTGGTCGCCGACACCAGCTGGCCGCGGCCGGGGCTCACCGCCGCCCGGCTGCGCTTCCGCCAGGTGCTGGCCGCGCTGCTCCAAGCCGCGCAGCGGGCCGGCGGGGTGCGTGCCGATGTCGCTCCGGAGGACGTCGCGGCCCTCGCTGCCGGGTGCGTCTCGATGCTCGGCGCCCGCCGTGACCGCCCGGCCGGCCTCAAGCTCGTCCGGCTGACCCTGGACGGGCTGCGCCCTTCCGCGTCCGTCACGGAAGGGCGTTCCTTCCGTGACAGCCCGGACGTCCGCTGCGAGGAGTGCGGGAGCGCGCTCACCGTCCGTCCCACCGGCCGCCCGGTCCGCTACTGCGGTGCCACCTGCCGTCAGCGGGCCCACCGCCGGCGGCTCGCGGGCTGAGCCCCGGCCGGAGGAGCCCCGGCAGGACGGGCCCCGGCCGGACGGGCTACTCCGCCGGGTGCGGGCCGCCGGGGGCCTCGATACTGACGGTCCCGGGCCCCGACGGCGGGGCGCCGCGGCGAAGACGAAGGAGTGCGGACATGAACGCTCCACCGACCGAGGAGTCCGGCTGCGAGCTGCTGAAGCGCACCGCTCGGGACCTCAGGAAGGACATCGACCGGAGCGTGCAACGCGCGGCGGAGATCAGGGCCAGGATCACCGCGCTCCAGGCGCAGGCCGATCCGGACCAGGCCCAGATCGACACCCTCCGGCAGGCGCTGGAGGTCCTGGAGAAGAAGATCGAGGACGAGCGCGCGTCCCTGTCGAACCTGAACGACGTGATCAGCGAGAACTGCGGGCCGTGAGAGCCGGCCGGCCGGTGTGATCCGGCGCGGGCCGGCGCCGGGTCAGCTCGCGGAGCGCCGCCGCGTCGTGGCGCCGAAGTCGGGGCGGGCCGCTCCCGTGCGCAAGGGAAGCGGGTCGCGCAGCCGGGCCGTCTGGCGCCGGTACGCCCGGGCCTCGGGGGTGGCGGCGTCGACGCCGGTGAGGTGGTCGGGGAACAGCACTCCTCCGGCGTGGAGCAGGGCGTGCGTCCCGAACCGGTTGCCGTGCAGCCGCCCGGTGATCAGCCGGCCCCGGGCGCCGGGGACCGGCCGGGACCGGCCGGACGCCACCGGAGCGCGGTTGGCCTGGAACCAGATCTCGCGCCGGTTGCCGAACAGCACGATGCTCTCGCGCAGATCGCGCACGTCGGTGTACACGTCGAAGTCCCAGTCGCCCGGCGCTCCGTCCGAGCCGTAGCGGCCGCGGAGGTGGTGCAGGAACCGGGGCAGGGCGATGGGGGCGCCGAACGGGATCACCGCGTCGGCGTAGCGCTCACCGGCGATGAAGTGGAACCGGAACTCCAGGCCGTACAGCCGCCCGTGGACCTTCCTCCGGACGGAGAGCGAGAACGTGTCCGCGTCGTCGTGGCTGGAGCGGTCCTCGGCGCGGACGTGCCGGCTCAGGTGCTCGAACGACAGCGCCTCCGGACCGGCGGCCAGACCGGGGATCCGTTCGACCGAGCCGTGCAGCAGGTAGCGGCACATCAGGTCCACCGGATGGGTGTCGTGGGCCAGCCGCGTGAGGAATCCGTCGGAGAAGCCGTCCCGCAAGGTACCTCCAGCCGTCGAGCCCTCCAGCCGTCCCGCCCCGCGCCGCATCATCGGCGCGGGCACCGGTGCGGGCGCGGGTACGGGTACGGGCGCGGGTGCGGGGTCAATCTACGGGAGCCGGGTCCACGACAGCACGGGCGCAGCGGTAGCGGGCCGGGGGACTGCCTCAGGGGAGCAGGGTGGCGAGTTCGGCGTCGAATAGGGTCCCGGGGTCGAACTGCATGCCGGTGAAGTGGCCGGAGAGCTCCAGGGACAGGACGCCGTGGAGGCGGGTCCAGAGGGTGAGGAAGAGGGCGAGGGCCTCGGGCGGGGCGGGGTGGCCGGCGGCCCAGGTGCGGTGGGCGGCGAGGTGGGTGCCGAGGGGGGAGGCGGGGGTGGCCGGGGGGAGGGCGGCGGCGCAGGCGTCCAGGAGGGTGGTGGCGATCTCCTGGGAGATGGCGGTGGTGTCCTCCGGGGCCCGGTAGCCGGGGACCGGGGTGCCGTAGACCAGCAGGTAGCGCTGGGGGTCGGCGAGGGCCCAGGTGCGCAGGGCGCGGGCGAGGCCGGCCAGGTCGGCGCCGTCGGCGGCGGCCGCCGCGAGGGTGTCGGCGAGGCTGCGGTAGGCCTCGCGGACGAGTTCGGTGATCAGCTCGTCGCGGTTGGCGAAGTAGCGGTAGAGGGCCGGGCCGCTCATGCCCATCTGCTTGGCGATCGCGTTGAGGGAGAGCGCGGAGGCGCCGGCGGTGGCGATCTGCTCCCAGGCGCGTTCCATGACCTCGGCGCGGACCTGGGTGCGGTAGCGCTCGCGGGGGGTGGTGGGGTCGCTCTTCGCCATGGTGAGAACCTATCACGGTAGCTATTGACTGTCGGGACAGTGAGGGGTTAGAACTTCTAACGAAAGGGATGGCCTCTAGGGAAGGAAATGCCATGGTGGGAATCCGGGCCGCTGTGATCACGATTCCGCTGGTCGTCGGGGTGCTCGGCGCGCCCGCGGTGCCCGCGGTGCCCGCGGCGGCCGAGGGGCTGACCTGCCGGGGTGCGGGTGTCGACCCCGCCGCGCAGGTGCGGTACCGGACGGAGACCGTGATCGACGCACCGCTGGGCGTGATCTGGAGGCTCCAGACCGACGTGGACCGCTGGCCGTCCTGGCAGCAGCCCGTCACCAGTGCCGAGCGCCTCGACCACGGCCGCTTCCGCGCCGGGTCGGCGTTCCGCTGGACGACGCCGGTGCCGCCCGGGACCGGGATCCCGGCGACCGCTCTGGACATCACCTCGACCGTGCGGCAGGTCGAGCAGGGCGCCTGCATCCGCTGGACCGGTCCGGCGGTGGGGGAGGGCGTGCACATCGACGGCGTGCACGTCTGGCGCTTCGCCGCGGTCAAGGGGGGAGGGGTGAAGGTCAGCACCGAGGAGACCCACACCGGCCCGCAGGTGGACGCCGACGTGCCGGTGGCGACCGCGATCCTCAAGGCGGGCCTGGACGGCTGGCTGACCGCCCTCAAGGCCGCCGCCGAGGCGCAGGCGTCCGGGCGGACGCCTGCGCCCCGGTCGTGATCAGTCGGACAGCCGCTCCGCCGCCTCGTCCTCGCTCAGGGCCTCGATCTCCGCGACAAGGAGTTCCTCGACGCGGGCCGCGAGCGCGGCGGCGGTGGAGAGTTCGAAGGCGTCCCGGATCGGAACCTCCAGACCGACGCCCGCCCGGATCCGGGCGACGACCCGGGTGACCAGCAGTGAGTCCCCGCCGAGTTCGAAGAAGTCGTCGAGGGCCCCCACCCGGGGCACCCCCAGGACCTCCTGCCACAGCTGGGTGACCAACTGCTCGGCGTCGGTGCGCGGCGCCACGTACGGGCGCGCGGAGGCCTGGTCCGGTTCGGGGAGGGCCGCCGTGTCCAGCTTCCCGTTGAGGGTCAGCGGCAGGGTGTCGAGCAGGACGACCGTGTCGGGGACCAGGTACGCGGGCAGCCGTACGGCGAGGTGCTCGCGCAGGGCGGCGGGGTCGGGCTCGGCGCCGGGCGCCGGGACGGCGTAGGCCACCAGGCGGCGGCCGCCGAGCACCACCGCGGCGGCCCGCAGGACGTCCGGACGGCCGGTCAGGGCCGCCTCGATCTCGGCCGGTTCGATCCGGTAGCCGCGCAGCTTGATCTGCTCGTCGGCCCGCCCGAGGTAGTCGAGGGTGCCGTCGGTGCGCCAGCGGGCGCGGTCGCCGGTGCGGTACATCGCCCCGTCCGCGAACGGGTCGTCGAGGAAGGCGGCGGCCGTCAGGTCGGGGCGGCCGAGGTAGCCGCGGGCCAGGCCGGTGCCGGCGATGTGCAGCTCGCCCTCGGAACCGCGGGGCAGCAGGGCGCCGCGCTCGTCCAGCACGTACAGCCGCACGCCCGGCAGCGGGCGGCCGAGCGGCGGGCGGCGTCGGGTGTCCGGGGCGCCGAGGTCGGCGGCGGTGACGATGACGGTCGCCTCGGTCGGGCCGTAGGTGTTGACCAGCCGGACGGTGTCGCCGTGCCGCTCCCGCCAGCGGGCGACGGCGTCGGCGCGGACCTCGGAGCCGCCGAGCACCACCAGCCGCAGGGCGGCCGGCCAGGGGGTGCGGCCGTCGTGCGAGACCAGCTCCTCCCAGTAGGCGGTCGGCAGGTCGAGCACGGTGACGTCCGCGCCCCGCGGGCCGCGCAGCAGCTCGGGCAGGGTCCGGCCGCCGCCGGGGAGCAGGACGACGCGGGCGCCGGCGGCGAGGGCGGGCCAGAGCTCCTCGGCGTGGGTGTCGAAGCCGATCGAGGCGAACTGGACGATCCGGTCCCCGGGCGTGAGGGCGTAGCCGTCCGGGCCGGCCATCCAGTCGACGCGGGCGGCCAGCGCGGCGTGGTCGACGGCGACGGCCTTGGGGGTGCCGGTGGAACCGGAGGTGTAGAGGACGTAGGCGAGGCCGGAGCGGTCGTCGCCGGGAGCCGGGTCCGCGCCGGGAAGGACGCGCAGGCCCTCGCCGCCCTCGTCCGTCAGCAGCAGGACGGCGCCGGACTCGCGGACCATCAGCCGCCGCCGCTCCTCCGGGTGGGCCGGGTCGAGCGGCAGGTAACCGGCGCCGGCCTTCCAGATCGCCAGCAGGGCCGTCACCAGTGCGAAGGACGGGGCCAGCCGGACGGCCACCAGCTGCCCGGCGACCGGGCCGAGCCGTGCGGCCAGCTCGGTGGAGCGGCGGTCGAGTTCACCGTAGGAGAGGACCTCGCCGTCGCACTCCAGCGCCGGGGCGTCCGGCGTGGCGGCGGCCCGCCCGGCGAAGCGGGCGAGCACCGGCCGGGCGTCGGAAGGGGCCGCGGGACCGGTGCCCAGGGCCAGCAGCTCCGCGCGCTCCTCGGCCCCGATCAGCCAGTCGCCGTGCAGCGGCACCGTGGCGTCCTCGACGGCGGCGGCGAGCAGTGCGCGGCAGCGGGTGCCGAGCGCGGCCACCGTCTGCGGGTCCAGCACCTCCCGGTCGAAGCAGAAGGAGAGCGTCAGACCGCCGTCGGGGGTGCGCCAGCTGTCCAGCAGCAGATCGGTCTTGGCGCGCTCGAAGCCGGAGTCCATGGAGGCCGTGCGCACCCCGGCGGGCAGCGGGGCGCCGCCGCCCTCGCCGGCCAGGTCGTACTGGCTCTGGTGGACGAACACCGCCTGGTAGAGCGGCGCCGCCCCGGCCTCGGCGGGCAGGTCCAGGTGGACGGCGAGGCGTTCCAGCGGGACGTCCTGGTGGCCGAGCGCGCCGAGGGTGGCGGTGCGCACGCGGTGCAGCACGGTGCGGAAGCCGGGCTCGCCGGTGAGGTCGGCACGGAGCACGCCGGTGCGGGCGAAGTAGCCGGCCAGCGCCTCGTGTGCCGCCTCGGTGCGGCCGGCGAGCGGGGTGCCGACCACGAAGTCGTGGCTGCCGGTCCAGCGGGCGAGCACGCACTGGTAGGCGGCGAGCAGCACCATGAACGGGGTGCAGCGCTCGCGCCGGGCCAGCGCGTCCAGGGCCGCCGTCAGCTCCGGGTCCAGCGCCACCGTGGCGAAGCCCGCCGGGTGCTGCGGCTCGGCCGGGCGGGGGCGGTCCAGCGGCAGCCGCAGCCGGCCGGTGCCGGCCAGCTTCTCCGCCCAGTAGCGGAACGCGGCCTCGGCGCCGCCCGCCGCCGCGCGCTCCTGCTCGGCGCGCGCGACGTCGCCGTAGCTCAGGGCGAGCGGCGCGAGATCGGCCGGGGCCTCGCCGGTCGCCTCCCGGTACAGCGCGAGCAGCTCGCGCCAGAGGATCCCGAACGACCAGCCGTCCGAGACGATGTGGTGCACCACCAGCGCGAACGCGTGCTCGTCGGGGCCGGCGGAGACCAGGACGGCGCGCAGCGGCGGGCGCCCGGCGAGCTCGAACGGCGCGTTGACGGCCGGGCGGCAGGCCTCGGTGAAGTCCTGCTCGGCGGCGCCGGGGGCGAGCGCGAGCAGGTCGAGCGGGACGGCCGCGGGCGGTTCGACCAGCTGCACCGGGGCCTCGCCGTCCAGGGCGAAGCGGGTGCGCAGCGGCTCGTGCCGGGCCGTCAGCCGCTCCAGGGCGGTGCGCAGCGCGGCGACGTCCAGCGGGCCGCTCCAGCGGCGGCACAGGTACATGTTGAAGCCGGCGTCGGCGGGGTGGAGCTGCTGGAGGAACCAGAGCCGGCGCTGTTCCTCGGTGAGCGGGTGGACGGCCTCGGCGGGGCGGGCGCCGCCCGCGGTCCGGTCGGTGGTGGTCATCGGGCGGCGGCCTCGGTTCCGGTACGGCGCGCGGATGCGGCGGATGCGGCGGGTTCGGCAGGTGAAGCGGGGACGGCGGGCACGGACACGGGCGCGGACGCCGAAGCGGGGACGGCGGACACGGGCGCGGGTCCGGACGCGGGCGCCGGCGCGGCCCCGGTGCGGGCCGAGAGGGTGGCCAGGCCGACCAGGTCGTCGGGCTCGGCGTCGGGCACGTCGCGGTCGAAGTGGCGCAGCGCCGGGACGGCCAGGCAGACGGCCACCAGCAGCGCCATGGCGAGGCCGAACAGCAGGTAGAGCAGGCCGATGCCGCGGCCCTCGCCGGTGCCGATCAGCCGGCCGACGGTGCCGGCCAGCGCGCCGTTCTCCTCGATCCACGGCTGGACCAGGCGCGGCCCGAGCGGTGCGACCACGGCGAAACCGATCGGAAGGGTGGACCAGGCCACCATGGTGTTGACGGCGATCACCCGGCCGTGGAAGCGCAACGGCACCTTGGTCTGCACGATCGTCGCGTAGACGCCGTTGACCAGCCCCAGCCCGTACGCCATGCCGAAGGCGCCGAGCGCCACCGGCCAGACACTCGGGCGCAGGCCGGTCACCAGGCAGGCGGCCGCCAGGCCGAGGGTGGCGAACAGCACGCCGCGCAGCCGCAGCCGGCGCGGCCCGCCCCAGACCAGCAGGGTCAGCCCGCCGAGCACGGCGCCGAGCCCGGCCGCGACCGAGACCCAGCCGGCCGCCGCCAGCGGGGCGAAGGAGAGCACCAGCGGGGTGGTGAGCAGGAACAGCGGCGACAGGAAGATGTTGAGGGCGGCGAAGAACAGCAGCATCGCCCGGAAGTGCCGGCTGCCGAGCGCCCGCCGGAACCCGGCCCGGATCTCGGCGGCGACGCTCTCGCGCCGCCGCGCGGCCATCACGTCGGGGAAGCGCACGGCCAGGGTGACACCGGTGGCGACCACGTAGCTGGCGACGTCCATCACGAGGATGCCGCCGAGGCCGAGCGCCGACAGCAGGCCGACGGCGAACAGCGGGACCAGGAACTGGGCGAGGCCGAAGGCCATCTGCACGACGCCGTTGGCGCGGCCGAGGAAACGTTTCGGGACCAGCTGGGGCACCGCCGAGTTCCAGGCCAGCCGCTGGAAGGTCAGCGCCGTCGACAGCACCGCGATCAGGACGTAGGCGTGCCAGACCTGCAAGGAGTCGGTGAGGTACAGCAGCAGCATCACCGCCTGGGTCAGGCCCGCCGCCACGTCGCCGTACAGCATGATCCGGCGCCGGTCGCCGCGGTCCACCAGGGCGCCCGCGAGTGGCGCGGTGAGGATGCCGGGCACCAGGCCGCAGGCGGCCAGCAGGCCGAACTGGGCGAGCGAGCCGGTGGACAGGTAGATCCACACCGGCAGGGCGAACTCGGTGAGCGCCGAGCCGATCATCGAGATCTGCTGGCCCGCCGCGACGCCGAGGAAGCGGCGCATGGTCGGCCGCACGGGCCGCGCGGCCGGGGCCTGCTCGGGGGCGTCCCCGGGCCGGGAGAGCCCGGCCAGCCACCAGGTGGCGCCCTCGGCGCGCCGGTGCCGCTCCTCGGTGCCGTCCGCCACCGAGCGGTGCACGGTGGTGAGGATCTCGGCGAGCTCGGCGGCCCGGTACTTGAGGTAGAAGTGGCCGGCCTCGTCCAGCACCACCACGCCGGTGGTGTCGCTGAGCCGGTGCCACTCGCGGTACCGCTCCTCGTAGAACTCGGTGGCCGGGTCCCGGTCGCCGCAGACCGCGTACACCGGGGCGGAGATCCGGCCGTCCGCGATCCGGCCGTCCTCGATGCCCTCGAACAGCCGGGTGAAGTACTGCTCGGCCTCCCGGGTGCCGATCCGCCGGTTGGCGACCATCAGCCGCAGCTGCTCGGTGCCGACCTCGTCCGTCTCCAGGCCCGCCGCCGCCAGGGCGTTGATCATGCCCTGGTCGCTGCGCAGCCGGTCGGCGGTGCGGGCCCACCACTCGCCGACGGCGGCGCCGCGTCCGCGCGGCCGGGCGAAGGGGAAGATGCCGCCGAGGTGGACGGCCTCGATCTCGCGGCCCGCCGCCTCCACCCGCCGGGCGATCTCCACCGCCAGCCGGACGCCGACGCCGCAGTGGCCGTACAGGACGACGCGCCCCTCGACGTTGTCGAGGATCTCCTGGGCGCAGCCCGCGGCGACCTCGTCGACGTCCATCGCCTCCTCGCCCAGCTCGTGGCCGGGGACGGCGAGCGAGTGCAGCGCCCAGTCGTCGGGCAGGGCGTCGGCGAGCGGCTTGTAGATGAGCGCGCTGCCGCCGCCGTACGGCGCGCAGACCAGGCTCGCGGTGGCCTTGCGGCCGGGCGGGGTGAGCAGGTGCAGCAGGCTGCGCGGGCCGCGGTCGGCGTGCGGGTCGCTGACCAGGGCGGCCAGCCGGCGCACGGTGGGGTACTTGAAGAGGTCCATCACCCCGACGGGGGTGGGGAGGTCGGGGTAGGCGCGGCGCAGCTTGGCGACCACCTGGGTGGCCAGCAGGGAGTGCCCGCCGAGCTCGAAGAAGTCGTCCAGGGCGCCGACCCGCGGGACGCCCAGCAGCTCCGCCCACAGGTTGGCGACGAACTCCTCGGCCTCGCCCTCGGGTTCGACGAACTCGCCGCTCGCGGCGGGCTCCTCGGGCTCGGGCAGGCTGCGCCGGTCGACCTTGCCGTGGGCCAGCAGCGGCAGCCGCTCCAGCACCACGAAGCGGGCCGGGACCATGTAGTCCGGCAGCACCTCGGACAGGGCCTCGCGCAGCTCGGCCGCGGCCGGGGCGGGGCCGTCTCCCGGGTGCTCCAGGTAGCCGACCAGGGTCTGCCGCAGCCCCTCGCCGCGGGCCAGCACGACGGCCTGGGTGATGCCGGGCAGGGCGGTGAGGGCGGCCTCGACCTCGCCGGGCTCGACCCGGTAGCCGCGCACCTTGATCTGGTCGTCGGCCCGGCCCAGGTAGTCGAGCGTGCCGTCGGTGCGCCAGCGGGCCAGGTCGCCGGTGCGGTAGAGGCGGTCGCCGTCCGCGCCGAACGGGTCGTCGACGAAGCGCTCGGCGGTGAGGTCCGGGCGGCCCAGGTAGCCGCGGGCCAGCCGGTCGCCGCCCAGGTACAGCTCGCCGGTGACGCCCGGCGGCACCGGCTGCATCGCCTCGTCCAGGACGTGGCAGCGGGCCCCGGCGAGCGGGGTGCCGATCGGGGTGCTGCCGGGCCCGGCGGCCTCGGCGGTGACCTCGTGGACGGTCACGCCGACGGTGGCCTCGGTCGGCCCGTAGTGGTTGAAGACCGCGCACCGGCCGAGGGCGGCGAGTTCGGCGGCCCACGGCCAGGCCGAGGCCTCGCCGCCGAGCACCAGCGCCCGGCGGGGCAGCAGCCGCTCCATCGGGGCGTCGGCGCCGAGCGCCGCCAGGTGGGAGGGCGTCATCTTCAGGTAGTCGAGCCGCAACGCCTCGATGCGCTCGGCCAGTTCGGCTCCGGCGATGCGGCGCGGCAGCAGGTGGACCTGCCCGCCGGTGCTCAGCGCGAGGTAGAGCATGGTGATGCTGAAGTCGAAGGAGAGCGACTGCAGCAGCCCGTAGCCGGCGCCCGGCTCGATCCGCAGCCGTTCCCGCACCCCGGCCAGGTAGTTGAGGATCTGCCGGTGTTGGACGGCGACGCCCTTGGGGGTGCCGGTGGAGCCCGAGGTGTAGATGACGTAGGCCAGGTGGTCCGGCCCGGAGACCTCCTCCAGGGGCTCGGGGTCGCGCTGCGCCGGATCGACGTCCAGCAGCAGCGCGGCGCCCTCGTGGCCGGGGAAGCGCTCGCGCAGCGCCGAGTCGGTGAGCAGCACCCGCACACCGGCGTCGGCGACCAGCTGGGCGAGGCGGGCGGGCGGCTGCTCCGGGTCCAGCGGCAGGTAGGCGCCGCCGGCCTTGAGCACGCCGACCAGGGCGACCGCGAGTTCGGGCGACTGCTCCAGGCAGACCGCGACCCGGTCGTCCGGTCCGACGCCGAGCGCCCGCAGCCGCCGGGCGAGGCCGTTGGAACGCTCGTCCAGCTCCCGGTAGTCGACGGTGCGGCCCTCGAACTCCAGCGCCGGGCGGTCCGGGTGGGCGCGCGCGGTGCCGGTGAGCAGGGCGGTGAGGGTGTGCGGGCCGTCGGCCGGGTCGGGCAGTGCCGGGCCGGCGGCCCACCGCTCCAGGACGTCCTGCCGCTCGCCGGGGGTGAGCAGCGGCAGCCGGGAGACGGGCCGCTGCGGGTCGGCCACCGCGGCCGTGACCAGCAGCTCGAAGCGCTCGACCAGCTGCCGCACGGTGGCGGCGTCGAACAGGTCGGTGCGGTAGGTGAGCAGCCCGTACAGGCCGCCGTCGGACTTCTCGCGCAGGTAGAAGGCGAGGTCGGTGCGGGTGGTGGCGGCCTCGTGCCCGAAGCTCTCGGCGCTCGGCGCGCCGGGGGAGCCCGGGTCGCCGGCGGCGCCGCGGTCCCCGTAGTTCTGGAAGGCGAAGCTGACCTGGAAGACGGCGGAGCGGCTGACGTCGCGCTCGATGTCGAGGTCGGCCACCATCTGCTCGAACGGCACCTCCTGGTGGGTGTACGCGTCGAGCGTCGTGCCGCGCACCCGGCGGAGCAGTTCGCCGAAGGTCGGGTCGCCCTCCAGTCGCGCCCGGATCGGCAGCATGTTGACGAAGAGCCCGACCACGCCCTCCAGTTCGCGGTGCAGGCGGCCGGCGACGGCCGAGCCGATCGCGAAGTCCCGCTGACCGGCGTGGCGCCCGAGCAGGGCCTGCAGGGCGGCCATCAGCACCATGTAGCCGGAGGCGTTCGAGGCGCGCGCCAACGCGGCGACGCCCCGGCCGAGTTCGGGGCTCCAGTGGAACTCGGTGGCGGCCCCCTCGAAGGTCAGCACCGGCGGCCGGGGCCGGTCGGTGGGCAGCTCCAGGGCCGGGACGTCGCGCAGTTCCTCGCGCCAGTGCGCCCGGGAGGCGGACAGCGCCTCGCCGGCCAGGCGCTCGCGCTGCCAGCGGGCGTAGTCGCCGAACTGTACCGGGAGGTCGGGAAGCCGGTCCGGGGTGCCGTGGGCGTGCCGGGCGTACAGGGCGTCGAGCTCGCGGTGCAGCAGGTCGAGCGACCAGCCGTCGCTGACGATGTGGTGCATGACCAGGGCGAGCACGTGCTCGTCCGGGCCGGTGCGCACCAGCAGGGCGCGCAGCAGCGGCCCGGCGCCGAGGTCGAAGGGCTGCGCCACCCGGGCGCCGAGCTCCCGCGCGGCGCGGGCGGCCGGGTCGGGGTCGTCGGTGGCGTCGACGAACTCGGCCGTGCACGGCCCGGGTTCGGCGATCCGGACCGACGCGGTGCCCTCGGGGCCGGCGGGGAAGGACATCCGCAGGGCCTCGTGCCGGGCGATCAGGTCGGCGAGGGCGGCGTCCAGGGCGGCGCGGTCGAGCGGGCCGCGCAGCCGGCGGGCCGGGGCGAGCGCCCAGGCGGTGGAGCCGGGGGCGAACTGGTCCATGAACCAGAGCCGTTCCTGGCCGCTGGAGAGCGGCACCTCGGCGCCCGGGGGCCGGGCGGGGACGGTGCTCGCGGGGGCGGGGCCGGGGGCGTCCGCGGGGCCGGCCGCGGCGGCGCGCAGCCGCTGGGCGAGCAGGGCGCGTTTGGTCGCGGACAGCCCGGAGGCGGGGTCCTGGAGGTCGGTCATCGGGTGTTCCATTCGGCGCACGTCGGGGCGGTGGCGGGGCGGGCCCGGGGCGGGATCGCCGGGGCCGGGCCACCGCGGGGGAGGGGGGCGAGGGCGCAGGGAGGGAGGCGCGGGAGCGGGTGCGGGAGGCCCGGGCGGGCCTCCCGCGGGTCAGCGGAGTTCGCGGACGGCCGCGGCGATGCCGAGCGGGGTCGGGGTGGCGAAGAAGACGTCGAAGTCCAGCTCGACGCCGAGCAGGTCGCGGATCCTGGCGGTGATCTGAATGATCGTCAGGGAGTGTCCGCCGAGCTCGAAGAGGTCCTCCTCGGGGCCGAGGTCGGGCAGCCGCAGCACCTCGGACCAGACGCCGAGGACGGTGGTGAGCACCTCGTCGTGCTCCGGTCCGCCGGCCGGCCCGGCGGGCGCCTCGACGGGCACCGGCGGGACGGGCAGCGCGCGCCGGTCCAGCTTGCCGTTGGGCGTCAGCGGCAGCCGGTCGAGCACCAGGAAGCGCTGCGGGACGGCGGCGCCGGGCAGCGACTGCTGGAGGAAGGCCCGCAGGTCGGCGGGGGAGGGCACGGCGCTCCCGGCGGCGGTGCTCCCGGCGGCGTCCTCGGCGGCGGCGCTCCCGTCGGTGCCGCTCCCGGCGGCCGGGACGAGGTAGCCGGCGACGAACGGCTCCCCGTCCTCCCCCTCCCGGTGCACCGCGGCGGCGGCCTCGGCGACGGCCGGGTGGGCGAGCAGCGCGGACTCGATCTCGCCCAGCTCGATCCGGTGGCCGCGGATCTTGACCTGGTCGTCGAGCCGGCCGAGGAACTCCAGGTCCCCCTCCGGGCTCCAGGCGACCAGGTCGCCGGTGCGGTAGAGGCGGTCGCCGTCCGCGCCGAACGGGTCGTCGACGAAGCGCTCGGCGGTCAGTTCGGGCCGTCCGAGGTAGCCCTCGGCGAGCCCGTCGCCGCCCAGGTACAGCTCGCCCGGCACCCCGACGGGCAGCGGCCGGCGCCGGGCGTCCAGCACGTACGCGCGGGTGTTGGCGATCGGCCGGCCGATCCGGACGGTCTCCGGGGCGGGCGGCAGTTCGGCGCAGGTGGACCAGATGGTGGTCTCGGTCGGCCCGTAGACGTTGAGCAGCCGGACGGTGGCGGCCCGCAGCTCGCGGGCCAGCGGCAGCGGCAGGGCCTCGCCGCCGACCAGGCCGGTGAGGCCGGCGGGCAGCGGCCCGGCGCCGAGCAGGACCCGCCAGCCCGAGGGGGTGGCCTGGACGTGGGTGACGCCCTCGCGCTCGACCAGGGCACGCAGCCCGGGCCCGTCGACGGCCAGGCCGTCCGGGGCCAGCACCAGCCGGCCGCCGGTGGTCAGCGGCAGCAGCAGTTCGAGGGCGGAGATGTCGAAGGAGAGCGAGGTGAGGCCGAGCCAGACGTCCCGGGGGCCGGAGCCGAGCCGCTCGGCGAACGCGCCCAGCAGGTTGACCAGCGCCCGGTGGCCGATCTCCACGCCCTTGGGGCGGCCGGTGGAGCCGGAGGTGTAGAGCACGTAGGCGAGCGGGCCGGGGGCGTCCGCGGCGGGGGCGGCCGCGGCCGGTGCGGGGGCGTCGCCGTTCCCGGGGAGGCGGAGCACCGCCGGGGCGGCGGCGGCCACCTCGGGCGCCGGTTCGCGGTCGGCCAGCAGCAGGGCGGCGCCGGAGTCGGCGAGCACGAAGGCCAGCCGCTCGGCCGGGTAGCCGGGGTCCAGCGGCAGGTAGCCGGCGCCGACGGTGTGCACGGCGAGCAGTGCGGCCGGCAGGTCGGCGGTGCGGGCGAGGTGCAGGCCGACCAGGTCGCCCCGGCCGATGCCGGCCGCGCCGAGCGCGCCGGCCAGCCGTTCGGCGCGCCGCAGCAGCGCCCGGTAGGTCAGCCGCTGCTCGCCGGCGACCACGGCGAGGGCGTCCGGGGCGGCCTCGGCCTGCTCCCGGACCAGGTCGAGCACGGTCCGCTCCCGGGGGTAGGCCCGGGCGGTGGCGTTCCAGTCGGTGGTGACCTGCCGCTGCTCGGCCGCGTCCAGCAGCGGCAGGTCGCCGAGCGCCGTGCCGGGGTCGGCCGCGGCGGCGGCGAGCAGGGTGGCGTAGTGACCGGCGATCCGGCGGGCGGCGCCCGGGGCGAGGACGGCCGGGTCGTACTGGAGGGAGAACTCGACCGCCTGCGGGTCCGCCACGGCCTGGAGGTGCAGGGTGTTGCGGGCCGCGTGGTGGAAGACCGTCCAGTCGACCCGGGTGGTGCTGCCGGGGAAGACCGGGTCGGCGGTGGTGCGGCGGCGGTAGCCGAAGGAGACCGGGGCGAGCCCGGCGCGGGGGGTGAGCCCGGCCACGGCGGTGCCGAAGGGGACGGTGCGGTGCTCCGCGAGGTGCCGGACCTCGGCGCGCACGGCCCGGACCCACTGCGCGAACGGGGCGTCCGCGTCGGTGCCGGCCGGCGCGTACACGGGCAGCTCGTTGACGAACAGACCGATGGCGCCGCGCTGTTCGGGGCGGCGGGTGGAGACCGGGACGGAGACCGGGACGGCCTCGCCGCCGTAGCGGCGCAGCAGGCCGTGCAGGGCGGCGAGCAGGAACTCGAAGACGGTCACCCCGGTCTGCCGGGCGGCGGCGTCGAGGGCGGCCCGGGCGGGGCCGTCCAGTCGCCAGGTGACGGCCTCGCCCGGGCCGGCGTCGGTGGTGGCCCGGGCGCCGCCGGGTAGCACGGGGTCGGTGGCGGCGGCCCAGCGCGGGCCGTGGAACGCGGCGGCGGCCTCGGCCGCGGCGGGATCGGCGGGCCCGGCCGGCCCGGCGGGGTCGGTGACGGGCTGCGGTGCTTCCGCGGCGACGGCCCCGGCGGGCGTCCCGTCCGCGAGGGCGGCGGCGTACCCGGCGGCCAGGTCGGCGGCGAGCACGTCCTTCGAGGCGCCGTCGAACACCGCGTGGTGGGCCACCACCAGCAGTTCGGCGCCGCCGTCCGGCTGCTGGTGCAGGGTGAACCGGGCGAGCGGCCCGGCGGCCAGGTCGAAGGGGAGGGCGAGCTCCTCGGTGAGCCGCTTGGCGAGCGCCTCGCCGCTGTCGGCGGCCGTGTCGAGGACGGTGAGCGCGGGCGCCCGCCCGGCGGGGACCAGGTGGAGCGTGCCGCCCCGTTCCACCAGGGCCGAGGTGAGGGCGGGGTGCCGGGCGACGGTCGCGGTGACGGCGCGGGCCAGCGCGTCGGTGTCGATCCGGTCGAAGGCCAGCCGCAGCGCGAGGTGGAAGACCTCGGGCACGTGGGTGAGCCTGCTGGTCAGCCAGATCCCGTGCTGGGCGGGGGAGGCGGGCCCGGTGGCGTCCGTCGCTCTCGCGGGGTCCCCGGCGGCGGAGGAGGGGCCGGGCCGGTTGGGGGAGTCGGACATGCTGCGCTCGATTCGGGAGTCGGAGACGATGCTGCGGGGCACCCGTCCGAGCGGTGGCCGTGGCGGCGCGGACGCGGCACGGCGCGGTCGGACGGCGCGGCTGCCGAAGGGTGGCCGGCCCGCCCCGCGGACCGGTCGGCAGGACGCCGAGGCAGGGCCGGACCCGACTCCCAGGTGTCCCCCCTGATGCGTCGGACGCTCCGATCCTCTCCCCCGTTCGAAGATCATTGGCCTGGACCTGCCGTGAGATTTCCACAGACCACATGCCTCGTCAAGGGTTGTCCACGACCTGGCCGGTGCCTGCCGACGGTTCGTCAACTACCTTCCGTGTCCGGGCGGCTGGTCCGCCTTGAGGGGTCCCGGTCAAGGGCGGGGCGGGCGGTCGCGGCGAGGGGTGCCGGATGGGGCCAAGTTGTCTGTACAGCTCGGGGTTCACTGTCCGTCATCGACGCGCCATCGAACCCCCCGTTCCCGTCCATCTGGGACCCGTACACATAACGGGTCTGGACCAAAGCGTCCGACCACCCCCGCTGTGTACAAGGAGCCACCCCCGATGAGTCCGAAGCCCGAACTGTCGCGCCGCACCCTGCTCGGCGGCGCGACGGCGGCCGCCGTGCTGTCCGCCCTCCCGCTCAGCGTGCGCGAGGCGCTCGCCGCGCCGGCCCGCCCCGGCCGGCTGGCGGACATCCAGCACGTCGTGGTGTTCATGCAGGAGAACCGCGCCTTCGACCACTACTTCGGCACCCTGCCCGGCGTCCGCGGCTTCGGCGACCGCGCGGCGGTGCGCGGCGTCAACGGCCGCTCGGTCTTCCACCAGCCCGACCCCAGCCGCAAGGAGGGCTACCTGCTGCCCTTCGCGATGAACGCCGCCCACACCAACGCCTACCAGCAGGGAGCCCCCGCGTTCGGCTTCGTCGACTCGATGAAGGCCTGGAACGACGGCCTCGCCGACGGCTCGGTCACCCGCCGCTCCGGCGGCTGGCTCGGCCAGGGCTACTACGAGAGCGCCGACATGCCCTTCTACCACGCGCTCGCCTCGGTGTTCACCGCCTGTGACGCCTACTACGCGTCGGTGCAGTGCAACACCAACACCAACCGCGACCACTTCATGACGGGCACCAGCGGCGGCACCGTCCGGGACACCCCGGTCACCGACAACACCGAGATCCCCGGCGGCTACGAGTGGACCACCTACGCCGAGCGCCTGGAGAAGGCGGGCGTCAGCTGGAAGACCTACCAGGCGCTGGACAACTTCGACGACAACGCGCTCGCCTGGTTCACCCCCTTCGTCAAGGCCAAGCCCGGTGAGCCGCTCCACGAGCGCGGCATGCGCGCCGTCGGCGACCCGGCCAAGAAGAACGACCCCTTCGCGATGGGCGACGCCCTGGTCGAGGCCTTCGCCGCCGACGTCCGGGCCGACAGCCTCCCGCAGGTCTCCTGGATCGTCGCCCCCGCCGCGCTCTCCGAGCACGCCAACTACGCGCCGCCGAACGGCGAGCACCTCACCGCCCGGCTGCTGGCCGCCCTCGCGGCCAAGCCCGAGGTGTGGCAGAAGACCGTCTTCATCCTCAACTACGACGAGCACGGCGGCTTCTTCGACCACAACCTGCCGCCCGTCCCGCCGCTGGCCACCGGACGCGGCAAGTCCACCGTGCCGGTCGACGGCGAGGTGGTCGTGCGGGTCGGCAAGGGCGGCTCCACCTACCACCGGGTGGTCGGCCAGGACGGCAGGTACCGGGTGAAGGCCGCCGACGGCTCGCTCACCTGGTCCGACACCCTGCCCGCCGGTGAGAGCGTGGTCTCCGGCCCCTACCCGATGGGCCTGGGCGTGCGGGTGCCGATGATCGTCGTCTCGCCGTGGACGCGCGGCGGCGTCATCGACTCCACCGTCTACGACCACACCTCGGTGCTGCGCTTCCTGGAGCAGCGCTTCGGCGTCCAGGAGCCCAACATCAGCCCCTGGCGGCGCTCGGTCTGCGGCGACCTCACCAACGTCTTCGACTTCTCCGGCCGCGACCCGCGCTGGCCCGAACTGCCGGACACCAGCGGCAACCGGCAGAAGGTCGTCGACACCGGCAAGCTGCCCGCGCCCACCGTGCCCGACCCGCAGGTCTTCCCGCAGCAGCAGCGCGGCACCCGCGCCGCCCGCCCGGCCCCCTACGACCTGATCGTCAAGCCGCGCCTCAAGGGCGACCAGCTGACCATCGACCTCATCAACCAGGGCAAGCAGGGCGCCGTCCTCGCCGTCTACCCCGAGCCCGGCACCCCGCCGCGCCACTACACCGTCGGCGCCAAGTCCCGGCTCTCCGACGTCTGGACGGTCGGCCCGGACGGCTACGACCTGCGGGTGCACGGCCCCAACGGCGCGCTCTGGCACCTGCGCGGCACCGTCGACGCGCCCTACGAGATCTCGCTGTCCGAGGAGAAGAACGGCAAGGTGCTGGAGGTCGACGTGATCAACCGCTCGCGCACCGCCCAGACCTTCCTGGTCGGCGACCTCGCCTACGGCGACGGCCTGCGCGAGGTCCGGGTCGCGGCCGGCGACGACAGGACCGTCAACGTCAAGGTCGGCCCCGAGGGCTGGTACGACGTCGCCGTCGGCGTCCGCGGCGAACTGGGCTTCCGCCGCCGGATCGCCGGCCGCTTCCCCTGGGACGGCGAGCACCTGCTCACCGACCCGGCGATGGGCCTGGCCGACCCGCTGGCCGTGGACGTCGCGCTCAAGGCCGCCTCCACCACCATCGACGAGGCGATCCTGCTGCCCGGCCGCCCGGCCCGGGTGACCGCCCGCTTCACCGCCACCACCGCGCTCACCGCGCTGGAGGCGCAGCCGGTCGTCCCGGCCGGCTGGACGGTCACCGCCGTCACCGCCGCGCCCGCCTCGCTCGCCGCCGGGGCCACCGCCACCGCCGAGTGGGACGTCACCCCGCCCGCCCGGCTGCCGGACGGCGCCACCCACCGGGTGCTGGTCACCGCCCGGGCGCAGGCCGGCGACCGCTTCGCCGTCGCCGACGGCGAACTCGCTGCCCGCACCGCCCCGGTGATGACCGGCCACCTGCTCGGCGAGGACTTCGAGTCGCTGGCCGGCGCGCTCCAGCCGGTCGGCGGGGTGCTCGGCTGGACGGCGCAGGCGCCGCAGGGCTGGTCGGTGGTCAACGCCCCGGGCATGCCGCAGGGCACCACCCGCCTCCAGGGCTGGACCTTCCACACCAAGCGCGAGTGGTCCAACCCGGCCGGCCAGGACCGCGGCAACTTCACCCGGGGCCTGGGCATCCTGGCCGTCGCCGACCCGGACGACTGGGACGACACCGGCTCGCCGTCCAAGAAGGGCGTCTTCGACTCGACCCTGGTCTCGCCCGCCGTGCCCGTCCCGGCCGGCGCCACCACCCTGTACCTGGGCTTCGACTCGCACTACCGGCAGGAGGCCCCGCAGAAGGCCGCGGTCACCGCGGTCTTCGACAACGGCGCCGAGACCCGCCTGGTGTTCTACAGCTCCGACGCCACCGGCAACGACAACGCCGGCAAGGACGTCCAGAACACCTTCGTCGCCAAGCAGTTCGCCGTCCCGGCGGGCGCCCGCAGCGTGACGCTCAAGTTCCGGATGTACGACGCCGGGAACAACTGGTTCTGGGCCGTCGACCACATCCGCCTGGACGTCGCGCCGATCACCGGCTGACACCCCGCCGCCCCGCCCGGCCCGCCCGTGTCCCCGGATCCCGGGGCGCGGGCGGGCCTTCGGTTGCCGCCGACGCGATGGGTGCCCCGGCGGCCGGACCGGAAAGTCACTGTCCGTGCCGATGGGTGCGCCGGTAGGAATGGGTGGCCGGCGCGGACCGTCCGCGCCGTGGAGAGGAGCCGCTCCGTGTCCCGTCTTCGTGCCGCCGCCCTGGCCGTCGGCTGCGCCGCCGCCGCGCTGACCCTGACCGCCACCACCGCGCACGCCGCCCCCGGTGACATCCAGACCGTGTGCGGCAGCCAGCTCACCCCCTCCGGCTGGGTCGACGTGCAGTGGTGGAACGACTTCAGCTGCGGCTCGACCTTCAGCCCCAACACGAAGAAGATCGAGCAGGTCGACGGCCTGCCGATCGGCACCACGCTCAACGTCTGCGCGTCGGCGCTGCCGCCGGCCGGCTGGGTGCAACTGTCCGAGTTCTACAGCAGCAGCTGCCGGTACTCGGTCAGCCCGAGCTTCAACAACAACTCCTGGCAGATCAAGCGCGTCTCCTGACGCCCCGCGGGCAGCGTGCCGACGGCCCACCGGCCCACCACCGGTGGGCCGTCGGCGTGTCCGGGCCCGGCCGGGGTGCCGACGGGGCGTGCATATGCCGCAAACAAGTGCGCCGGCGCACTGTCAACCGTCGCGAACGCGACGCGTGCGCGGGCGCACCGGGCCGGAAAGCCACTGTCCGTGTCATGTTCCCGCCGATAGGAATGGGTGGCCGGCGCGGACCGTCCGCGCCGTGGAGAGGAGCCGCTCCGTGTCCCGTCTTCGTGTCGCCGCCCTGGCCGTCGGCTGCGCCGCCGCCGCGCTGACTCTGACCGCCACCACCGCGCACGCCGCCCCCGGCGACATCCAGACCGTGTGCGGCAGCCAGCTCACCCCCTCCGGCTGGGTCGACGTGCAGTGGTGGAACGACTTCAGCTGCGGCTCGACCTTCAGCCCCAACACGAAGAAGATCAAGCAGGCCTCCGGGCTGCCGATCGGCACCACGCTGAACGTCTGTTCCTCCACGCTCCCGCCGGCCGGCTGGGTGCAGCTGTCCGCGTTCTACAACAGCAGCTGCCAGTACGCCGCCGTCCCGAGCTTCAACAACAACTCCTGGCAGATCAAGCGCGTCTCCTGACGCCCCCGCCGCCTCCCGGGCGGCCGCCGACGGCCCGCCGGTCCCGCACCGGTGGGCCGTCGGCGCGTCCCGCGCCCCGGGTCGGCACACTGGTCGCACCCCGTCCGCCGCCCGTCCCGGGAGACCACCGCCATGCACCAGCGCCTGCTGCGCCTCACCGGCGCCGCCACCGCCGTCTACGGACTCGCCGTCGCCCGCCGCCCCGCCCTGCTCGCCCGCCCCTCCGGCCTCACCGCGCCCGACGGCTCGGTGCCGGCCGAGGTCGCCGCCTGCCTGCGCCCGCTCGCCCTGCGCGACGCCGCCTGCGGCCTCGCCATGGCCCTCGCCCCGAACGACGCCGCGCTGCGCACCGCCACCGCCGTCCGGATCGCCTCCGACCTCGGCGACGCCGCCCTGCTCGCCACCGCCCTCCCGGCCCGGCGGCACCGGGTGATGGCGGTCGCGGTCTCGGTCGGCTGGGGAGCGCTCTCGGTGGCCGGACTCCTGGCGCGGCCGCGAGGTCTCTCCGCCCGTCAAGTCTCTTGACGGTCGAGAGATATGATCCGGGCTGTCCGCCACCCCGCCGCATCCCGGAGGGCGCCCCGCCATGCCCGCTGACCGTCCCGCCGCCTCCGCCGACCCGGCCGCACCCCCCGCCCGGCCGCGCCGCGCCCGGCTGCTCGTCCCGCTCGCCCTGCTGATCGTCTGGCTCGGCCTCGGCGGCGCCTTCGGCTCCTACGCCGGCCGGCTCGGCGAGGTCGCCACCAACGACCGGGCCGCCTTCCTGCCCCGCAGCGCCGAATCCACCGAGGCCGCCCGGCTCGGCGCGGACTTCCGGGCCGGGGACGCCCTGCCCGTCATCGTCGTCTGGGAGAGCCGCACCGGCCCCCTCGACGACACCCGGCGCGCCGCCGCCGCCCAGGCCCTGCAGGACGCCGCCGCGCTGCCCGGCGCCACCGGACGCGTCTCGCCCGCCCTCCCCTCCGCCGACGGCCTCGCCGTGCAGGGCGTCGTCCAGCTGCGCGCCGACCTCGGCCGCGAGACCGGTGACACCGTGCGCGCCGTCCGCGCACTCGCCGAACGCGTCCCCGGCACCACCGTCGGCGTGGCCGGGCCCGCCGCCATCCTGGCCGACCTCGGCGGCGCCTTCGCCGGCATCGACGGCCTGCTGCTCGGGGTCGCGCTCGGCGTGGTCCTGCTGATCCTGCTCGCCGTCTACCGCGCCGTCCTGCTGCCCCTGCTGGTCATCCTCGGCGCCGTCTTCGCCCTCGGCATCGCCTGCGCGCTGGTCTACCTGCTCGCCGACCACGGCCTGGTCACCGTCGACGGCCAGGTCCAGGGCCTGCTGTCGATCCTGGTCATCGGCGCCGCCACCGACTACGGCCTGCTGCTCTCCGCCCGCTTCCGCGAGGAGCTGCACCTGCACGGCGACCGGTTCGCCGCCATGCGCACCGCCTGGCGGCAGTCCGTCGAGCCGGTCACCGCCTCCGGCGCCACCGTCGCGCTCGGCCTGCTGGTACTGCTGCTCTCCGACCTCACCAACAACCGGGCGCTCGGCCCGGTCGGCGCCATCGGCATCGGCTGCGCCGTGCTCTCCGCGCTCACCTTCCTGCCCGCCGCCCTGGTGCTGGCCGGGCGCGCCGCCTACTGGCCGGCCCGCCCGGCCGCCGACGGCCGGGCCCCGGTGCACCCGGTCTGGACCCGGGTCGCGGCGCTGGTCGCCCGCCGCCCGCGCGCCCTGTGGGCGGCGAGCCTCGCCGTGCTGACCGCGCTGGCCGCCCTCGCCCCCACCCTGGACGCCGGCGGCGTGCCGCAGAGCGAACTCTTCGTCAAGGCCCAGCCCTCGGTGGCCGGCCAGCGGCTGCTCTCCGCACACTTCCCCGGCGGCAGCGGCAACCCGGCCGTGGTGATCGCCGCCGCCGACCGCGCGGAGGCCGTCACCGCCGCGGCCGCCGCCGTTCCCGGGGTGGCCGGCGTCCGCGCCACCACCGCCGGTGCGCCGGGCGGCGCACCGCTGGTCGTCGACGGCCGGGTCCGGCTGGAGGCCACGCTCACCGACCCGGCCGACAGCGACGAGGCGATCGCCACCGTGCACCGGCTGCGGCAGGCGGTGCACGCCGTCCCCGACGCGCGGGCGCTGGTCGGCGGCTACACCGCGCAGCAGGACGACACCCGCACCACCGCCGCGCACGACCGCACCCTCATCACCCCGGTCGTGCTGCTGTGCGTGCTCGCCGTCCTCGTCCTGCTGCTGCGCTCGCTGCTCGCGCCGGTGCTGCTGGCCGCGACGGTCGCGCTCTCCTACCTGGCGACGCTCGGCGTGAGCGCGGTGGTCTTCCCGCACGTGTTCGGCTTCTCCGCCGTGGACCCCTCGGTGCCGCTCTACGGGTACGTGTTCCTGGTCGCGCTCGGCGTCGACTACAACATCTTCCTGATGACCCGGGTCCGCGAGGAGGCGCTGCGCTCCGGCACCCGGGAGGGGGTGCTGCGCGGGCTCACCGCGACCGGCGGGGTGATCACCTCGGCGGGCGTGGTGCTGGCCGCGACCTTCGCCGCGCTCGGGGTGATCCCGCTGGCCTTCCTCGCCCAGATCGCCTTCATCGTGGCCTTCGGCGTGCTGCTGGACACCCTGCTGGTGCGCTCGCTGCTGGTGCCGGCCCTGGTCCGGGACCTCGGTGACCGGGTCTGGTGGCCGGCCCGTACCGGCCGCGCGGCGGCCGGCCCGGCGGCTCCCGCCCCGGCGGACCCGCGGCCGTCGGGTGAACGGGTCGGCCCGGGGGTGTGAGCCGCGCGCGCGACGAGGCGGGCCCCGGCACCCCGGGGGCCGCTCTCCGCGCCGCGGCGGCACCGTTAGGCTGAACGGGTCGGCCCGACGTCGTACGCAACCGGAGAACACGCCTTGGCGGAGCAGGGGGAGCAGCAGAGCTCGCACGGCACACCGGAGCTCGGCCGGCTGCTGCAGGACCTCGCCTCCGAGATGAACCTGCTCGGCCACGGTTTCGCCGCCGCCAGCGGCCTGCACACCACCGACGTGCAGGCCCTGCTCGCGATCATGCGGGCCGGGGACCCCACCGCGGCGTCCCCGGGCATCACCCCCGGGCGGCTCGGCGAGGAGCTCAACCTCTCCTCGGGCGCCGTCACCGCGGTGCTGGACCGCCTGGAGCGGGCCGGGCACATCCGCCGCACCCGTGACGCGGCGGACCGCCGGCTGGTCCTGGTGCACTACCTCCCCGGCGCCGGCCGGATGGCGGCCGAGTGGTTCGCCCCGGTCGCCCGCCGCACCGAGGCGGTCCGCGCCGAGTTCACGCCCGGTGAGCTCGCCGCCGTGGCCCGTTTCCTCGGCCGGATGACCGGCGAGCTGGAGGAGCTGCGCCACTCACGCTGAGCCGCCCGCCGGCCCGTCCCGGGGCTCGCGGAGGGCCTGCTCGGTGATCCGCCGGGCCATCCCGCCGAACACCACGGCGTGGAACGGCGCCACCGCCCACCAGTACGCGTGCCCGGCCAGCCCGCGCGGGTGGAACAGCGCCCGCTGCCGGTAGCGGCTGCCGCCCGCGCCGTCCGGCGCGACCGTGAGCTCCAGCCAGGCCGGCCCCGGCAGCCGCATCTCCGCGCGCAACCGCAGCAGCCGCCCCGGTTCGATCTCCTCCACCCGCCAGAAGTCGAGCGACTCGCCGACCCGCAGCCGCGCCGGGTCCCGCCGCCCCCGGCGCAGCCCCACCCCGCCGACCAGCCGGTCGACCCAGCCGCGCACGGCCCAGCCGAGCGGGAAGGAGTACCAGCCGTTCTCCCCGCCGATCCCCTCCACGACCCGCCACAGCGCCGCCGGAGCGGCGTCCACCCGCAGCTCCCTGACGTCCTGGTAGAGGCTTCCGCCGGCCCAGTCCGGGTCGGTCGGCAGCGGGTCGCTCGGGGCGCCGGGCAGCGAGGCGGAGGACCAGCGGGTGGCGACGTCCGCGTCCCGGATCCGGCGCAGCGCGAGCCCGACCGCCGCGTCGAAGCCGACCATGCCGCCCGGGGGCGGCGGCAGGTACCGGTCGAGGTCGTGCTCGCCGCGGACCACCTCGTGACGCAGCGACTCCACCAGCGGCCGGGCGATCGAGCTCGGCACCGGCGTCACCAGGCCGACCCAGAGGCTGGAGAGCCGGGGGGTGAGGACGGGGACGGCGAGGATCAGCCGGCGCGGCAGCCCGGCCACCGCCGCGTAGCGCTCCATCATCCGCCGGTAGGTCAGCACCTGGGGCCCGCCGATGTCGAAGGCGCGGTTCACCTCGGGCGGCAGCCCGGCGGCCCCGACCAGCAGCCGCAGCACGTCCCGCACGGCGATCGGCTGGATCCGGGTGTCCACCCAGCGCGGGGTCACCATCACCGGGAGGCGCTCGGTGAGGTACCGGAGCATCTCGAAGGAGGCCGAGCCCGAGCCGATGATCACCGCGGCCCGCAGTTCGGCGGTCGGCACGCCGCCGGCCCGCAGCACCCGCCCGACCTCGACCCGCGAGCGCAGGTGCGGCGAGAGCTTGCCGGCCGGCACCCCGGCGGGCGCGAGTCCGCCCAGGTAGACGATCCGCCGCACCCCGGCCGCGGCCGCCGCCCGCCCGAAGGCCTCGGCGGCGGCCCGGTCGGTGGCCTCGAAGCCGGGGCCGGTGCCGAGCGCGTGCACCAGGTAGTAGGCGACGTCGATCCCGGCGAACGCGCCGGCCAGGCTCTGCGGGCGGGTGACGTCCCCGGCGACGGCCTCGACCCGCCCGCGCCAGGGGTGGTCCCGCAGCCGGTCCGGGTCGCGGACCAGGCACCGCACGGTGTGCCCGGCGTCCAGCAGCTCCGGCACCAGCCGGCCGCCGATGTAGCCGGTGGCCCCGGTGACCAGGCAGCGCAGCGGGCCGGCGGGGACGAGGGGGGCGGGGTCGGTCACGGTGGCTCCCGGGCAGCGGTCTGCGGCTGGTCGCCACGATGATCTCCGCAGCGCGGCCGGCCCGCACCGGGGCGGCCGGGGACTCGCCCGTCCGGCCCAGGGCGGTCCGGGCCGCCGGGGCACCGGAGGCGGACCCTCGGCGGCTGCGCAGCGCGTCCACGGTCTCCGAGTCCGGGCCCGGCAACGGCGGGTTCGTCGCCCGGTGCGGCAACGTGGCCGTGGCGTGCGTCGTCGGGCCTCGGCCGGTCCGGCCCTCCTGAGGGCGGGCCGGGTGGTGCCTCTCCGCCGTCACGCGGGCCCACCGCACGGGGCCGCCCGCGCGTCGCCCGTTCGGCGCAACGCGGTCCGGCCTGGTGGCGGGGTGCGGTGGGGCGCGGGCGGGGCGGCCCGATGCCGTCCGGTGCCGTCCGGAGCTGTCCGGGGGAGGCGGCGGCCAGGTGGCGGGTAGGCGACGGGTAGGGCCGGAGGGGCCCTTGGTCCCGCCGGTTCAGCCCCTTGGCCCCTGGCGGAGCGCCCGGCCGGGGGAGATGCTCCTGGTACAGCCGATCGGACGACAGGGGTCCGGTCGGACCACGCCTGCGGACGAGGTGAACCGGCGTGCGGCATGCCACCGTCGAATCAGTGATGACCAGTCCCGTGGTCCAGGTCGCCCCCCAGACCGGCTTCCGGGAGATCGTCGCGCTGCTGGCCGAGTACGACATCACCGCCGTGCCGGTGGTGGACGGCGACGGCCGGCCGCTCGGCATCGTCTCGGAGGCGGACCTGCTGCTCACCCTGGCCGCCCAGGAGGACCAGGGGAGCCACATGCCGCCGCCGGAGCTCCCCCGGACCGGCCCGGGCGGCGCGGTGACCGCCGCGGACCTGATGACCGGCCCGGTGGTGTGCACCACCCCGGACGCCAGTGTGGTCGTGGCGGCCCGGATGATGAGCCGGCACGGCGTGAAGCGGCTGCCGGTGCTGGACCCGGACGGCCGGGTGTTCGGCATGGTCAGCCGGGGCGACCTGCTGCGGGTCTTCCTGCGCG
This sequence comes from Kitasatospora sp. NPDC058115, assembly GCF_042884635.1. Lineage (NCBI taxonomy): Bacteria > Bacillati > Actinomycetota > Actinomycetes > Kitasatosporales > Streptomycetaceae > Kitasatospora > Kitasatospora sp. NPDC058115. The sequence goes on along the minus strand of NZ_JBHVTL010000009.1, from coordinate 218,600 downwards.
AGGACCGGGTGATCCGCCGGGAGATCGTGGAGGAGGTGCTCGGCCGGATCGAGGGGGTGAGCCCCGCCGAGGTGGGCGTCGAGGTCGACCAGGGGCGGGTGGTGCTCAGCGGTACCGTGCCCGAGCCGTATCTCGTCCCGATCGTGCTGAACCTCTGCCGTTCGGTGGACGGCGTCGTCTCGGTGACCGACCGGATGAGCGCCGACAGCTTCGGTGACCTGGGCCCGGCGAGCGGTTCCCCGATCGGACCGGGGGAGGCGCGCGACGGCGACGCGCGCGACGGTGGCATACGCGACGGCGATGCGCGCGACGGTGACGCGCGCGGGAACGACACGCCCGCGCCGATCGGCTGATCCCGCGCGCCGCGCGCGCCGCGCGCGCCGCGCCGGCTCCCGCGCGTCGGGTCGGCGTCCGCGCCGTTCGGCCGGGTGTCCGGCCGGACTCGGAGCGTCCGCTTCGAATATTGCGCTGCGTACCGGGTATCTCACTCGGCGTGTGCGGCGGTAGCGGGCCGCCGCGCCGCCGGGTACCGGGGAGGCAGCCGTGGCCGTCGTGTTCGACGCGGACTTCACATCGACCAGCCAGTGGGTCGCGGGGCGCAGCAGCGCCTATCCGCGGATGGGGCCGACCAACCGGGGTGACCACAAACTCGACTTCCTCAGCCGCGCCTACTGCCCCGGCGGCCTGTTCACCGCGACCCGGCGGCAGGGCGGCGAGCTGTGGACGTGCAGCCTGCTCACCACCGAGGGCAGCCCGGAGGGCTTCCAGGTCCGCACCGGCGACACCCTCAGCGCACGGGTCACCCTGCCCGTCGAGGTGGGCGCCTGGCCGGCGATCTGGACGTGGCGGGACGGCGGCAACGAGATCGACGTGTTCGAGTACCACCCCGACAACCCGGACCTGCTGGAGATCTCCAACCACGTCCGGGGCGGCTACCGGTACTGGCACGGGGCCGACGCGGGCATAGCCCCCGGCGCCACCTTCGGCCTGCGGACCGTCTTCGGCGCGCACTCGGTGGACTGGTTCGTCGACGACACCCTCGTGCACGCCGACCGTCGCGGCGTCGGCAGCGGCTGGCACGCGTACCTGATCGTCAACCTCTCGGTCTCGGACGGCACCTACCACGCCCGGCCGCCGGCCTTCGGGCCGGACCGGCTCGGCTGGACCTGCCACAGCCTGCGGGTCGAGCGCGGCGGCGCGGGCACCGGGGCGCTGCGGCATCCGTGAGGCGGTGCTCGCTCGTGCGGCGCCCGTGATCAGGATTCGGGCGGGAACATCGCGGTGATCAGACGGCGCGGCCCCGAGCGCTGGAACCAGACCACCCGGCGGTACGGGCCGATGTGGGCGGGGTGCGTGACGTAGAGGTCGTCGCGCGGCGCGGACTCGTTGCCGGGCGCGAGCGCGGCGTCCAGGGCGTCGGCGGCGATGGAGCGCAGCAGCGCGTGCGCGGTCGCCGCCGCCGCGGCGGGCACGATGGCCAGTGCGGTGAGTTCGAACCAGAGCGCCGTGGAGACGTAGGCGATGGGGGAGTGGCCGAGGGCGGGGTGGGGGCGGTGGTCCTGGTAGCGGAGCAGTACCCCGGCCGCGACGAGGCGCTCGCGGTCGTCGGCCGGCGGGTGGTGGTTCATGGGGCGAACGCTACCCGGCCCGGTCCGGGTGGGGCCGGTGCCCGGGGGTTTCCCGGCCCGGCGGGCGTCGGGCGGCGTAGGCTCGCGGGTTCCGCGTGCCCTGCCGCGGCCCGCTTCGCGGCGGCGCCGGTTTCCCGGTGCTGCCGGCTCCCGGTGCGGTTCGCTTCCTGACGCCGCTCCGACGGGCACGGGCGCACGATGGTGGTGGGGCGCCGATCGCCGCGGTGCGGGCCGGCCGTCACGGCCGTTGCCTGCTCACCGGGGTGGTGAGGAGGTCGTGATGACGCACTGGAACGGCCATGGCTACGGCCATGGGTTCGGAGGGTGGGGCCTCGGGCTGATGGCGCTGGGGCTGCTGCTGGTGCTGCTGGCGCTGGTGGCCGTCGCGGTGGTCCTGGTCCGGCAGTCGCGGTCGGCCGCGCCGCCGTCCAGGGGCCCGTGGGCCGCCGGTCCGTCGGGCCCGGCCGGGCCGGTGGGCGGGGCGCCGCCGGTGCCGGTGCCCGAGCAGGTCCTCGCGGAGCGGTTCGCGCGCGGTGAGATCGACGCGGAGGAGTACCGGCACCGCCTGGCGGTCCTGCGGGAGGCTCACGGCGGGCCTGGCGGTGGGTCGGGCGATGGGCCCGGTGGCGGTCCACCGCCGGTTCCGCCCGCGCCGCCCCAGCCGCCCGAGAGGCCGGCCGGCTGACGCCCGGGGCCCCGCCGCGCACCTGCGCGACGGGGCCCCGGCGGGCGCCCGAAGGTCGACAAGTCGACCAGTCGTCCCTCGACCGCCCGTTGACGGCTTCCGCCTACTCGACGACGAGCTCGACCGGGATGTTGCCCCGGGTGGCGTTGGAGTACGGGCACACCTCGTGCGCCTTCTTGACCAGCAGCTCGCCGGTCTCGCCCGCGAGGGCGTCGGGCAGCTCCACCCGCAGCACCACGGCGAGGCCGAAGCCCTCGCCGTCCCGGCCGATGGACACCTCGGCGGTCACCGACACGTCGCCGGTGTCCACCTTCGCCTGTCGGCCGACCAGGCCCAGCGCGCTGGCGAAACAGGCGGCGTAGCCGGCCGCGAAGAGCTGCTCCGGGTTGGTGCCCTCCCCGCTGCCGCCGAGGCCGGGGGGCATCGCCAGGGCGAGGTCCAGCCGGCCGTCGGAGCTGACGGCCCGGCCCTCCCGGCCGTTGGCGGTGGCGACTGCGGTGTAGAGCGCGTCCATGTCCGTTCCCTTCCGTCCTGCGGTTCGAAGTCTCGGTGCGGCGGTCCGGCGGGCCGCCTGCCGAGGACAAGTAGAGCACGCAATTCAATTGCGCACAACTCAATGGCGCGTGCGGTGTCGCTACCATGGAGCCATGAGCGCCACGACCGAGCTGCCCGAGCTGCCCGACCTGCCCGACGACGCCGATCTGCTCCGCCTGGACCGGCAGATCTGCTTCTCGCTGAACGCCGCCTCCCGTGCCTTCGGGAGCGTCTACCGGGTGCTGCTGAAGGACCTCGGCCTGACCTACCCGCAGTACCTGGTCATGCTGGTCCTCTGGGAGCACGGCGACCTGCCGGTCAAGCGGATCGGCGAGCACCTCCGGCTCGACTCGGGCACCCTTTCCCCGCTCCTCAAGCGGCTGGAGGCGGCAGGTCTGGTGCGCCGCGAGCGCAGCCCCGAGGACGAGCGCTCGGTCACCGTCGGCCTCACCGGCGAGGGCTCCGCCCTGCGCGAGCGGGCCGGCCGGGTGCCCCGCCGGCTGCTCGCCGCCACCGGGCTGCCCGTCGAGGAGATGGCCGCGCTGCGCGGCCTGCTGGACCAGGTCACCCTCGCGCTCGACACCGCCGTGCCCGGGCTCGCCGCGGAGGGCTGAGCGGCCGCGGGGGTCGGGGGGTCGCCGGACGGGTCCGGCCCCCGGCCGCCCGGGCGTGCGGTTCGCCGGTCACCGCTCGGCCCCCGGCCCGCCGGTCGTTCAGTCCCCGGCCTGCTGCCAGGGGCCGAAGGGGCTGTCGGCTCCGGGATCGGCCTGCCGCGCGGTGCGCAGGACGGCATCCGGCCCGAGCGTCAGGACGACGCGGCGGCCGGCGGCGTCGAGCGCCACGGCCGGCGCGCCGACGATCAGCCGGCCGAGGTCGGACCACTGCGTTCCCGAGCCCCGCTGGGCGGCCGGCCGTGACGCCAGGCTGACCCCGCCGGCGTCGTTGCGGATGACCACGGTCGTCCGGCCGTCGGTTCCGGTCACCGAGGCCACGCCCTCCAGGCCGGCCGGGCCGCCCATCGACTCGGGCGTGGTGGTCCAGGAACCGTTCGGCCGGACGGAGCGGGTGACGACCTGTCCGGTGCCGGCCTGGTGGAAGTAGAGCTCCAGCCGGCCGTCGGCGGTGCGGCCCGCGGTCACCGGCCCGGCCGGGGCCGGGCCGAGGAAGGCGGCGTCCCGGGCGAAGGGGCCGCCGGGCACCGACTGCCGCCAGTGCCCGATGCCGTCCGTGGTCGGCGCGAACAGCTCGACCCGGCCGTCGGCGGCGAGGACGGCGGCCAGGCCGTCCCGCACCCGGGTGCCGCCGAGGTCGGCCCAGTCGGCCGGCCAGCTGCCGTCCGGCAGTCGGGTCAGCGCGCTGACGCCGCCGCCCGCGTTGCGGACGAAGACGGTCAGCCGCCCGTCACCGCCGAGGACCGGGACGGGACTGCCGACGAATCCCGGGGTGGCGGGGTCCGGGTTGCCGAGCACCGTCCACTCGCCCCAGCTGCCCGGGGCGGTCTGGGCGACGGTGACGATCCGGTCGTCGTCCAGCCGGACGCCGAACAGGTGGAGCAGCCCGGCGGAGTCCCGCACCACGCCGAGCCCGGACGCGAGGCCCTCGCCGCCGGGGACGGGCACCGGCCCGCCCCACGCGCCGCCCGGCTCGGACTCGCGCCAGACCTGCACCCGGCTGTCGAGCACCGCGAAGGCGTTCAGCGCGCCGCTGCCGTCCTGCGCCGCCCAGGCGGTTCCGTTCGACCAGCGCGGATACTGACGGGCCGGGAAGTCCGCGTAGAAATGCGCCTCGTCCGGATCCGGCAGGGGATCGTGGGCGCCGGAATACCATCCGCCCCCACTCGCGGGGCGCTTCGGGCCCAGATAGGCGAGAAAGGTCTTCTTCTTCTCCTTCGCAGTGCTCGCGGGGAGATTCGGCGGGTCCATCCGGACGTTGTAGTCGCGGTAGTTCCGGAGCATCACCCGGCCGTTTCCGTCCGGTCCGTGATATCCGAGTGCGGCCTTTCCGGCGAATCGCGCGGCGGCGATGTGATCATTGTGATCGGCCGGATTGAGCGGGTCCCGGCTGTACCCGTACGGCACGCGCGGGTCCTGGGCGCGCAGCACGGTCGGGCGGAACCGCTCCATCAGTTCGGTGAGCGTGGCGACGAGTTCGTCGTGGGTGTAGTCCTGGTTCGCGTACGCGGGGTCGCACGCCCCGTCCGCCGGGAGGCTGCCCAGCGTGGCCTGGTGGGACGGCCCGCCGGGGCCCTCGTTGAACAGGGTGTCCAGGGTGGCCCGGTTGCCGCCGCCGGGGTAGTTCGCATCACCGCCCTCGTGCAGCCGGAGGAACACCAGCTTGATCTGCGGCGCCTGGTCCAGGGTGTCCACCTGGACGATCTTTCCGCTGCTCAGCCGTAGTGCGGCGGTGTTCCAGGTGGGCTCGCTCACGCCGGCCAGCCGCGCGTGCGCGGCCCGGGCGCCGGTGTCCCGGCTCGCCGAGTAGGCGCACGGGCCGGGGAACGGGGTGCCCGTCGTCTCGCCGCCGGTCAGGTAGACGGTGACGGACGGCGCCGCGTACTGCCGGCTGAGGTCCGGGTTCATGAAGAGGATGTCGTCGTCCTGGTGCGCGACGATCTGCAGGAACGATTCGGCACCCGTTGCGGCGGGCGCGACGGCTGCGGCCGGGTCGACGAGTGCCCTCGGGGCGGCACCGATGTGCATCTGGGGCGCGGCCAGCGCGGCCGACAGGACCGCCCCCACGGCTTTCGGAAATTGCATGCGCCCCCCGGTCTCCTCGCCCCCGAGCAGGAGATCGGTGGTATCGCCCGTCGGCCCGGAACGGACTATCCCCAAGGTGATCGGCCGACGTCAAATCCCTGCTCGCGACCCCCGCCGATCGTCGGGGGTACGGGTCGGGCGTGGGCCGACAAAAAGCCCCTCACTCCTCAAACGATGCAGAGCGCCCAAGACGTGGAATACCGTCGCAATCCGGACATTCGATCAAGGGGTCATTCCGCCGGGAGATCCGTGTGCGGACATTCCCGTTCGACCGGGGCGGTGATGCGTGGTGGAGGGGAATCGCTTTCCGCGGCCGGGGCGGGGCCCGGTGATCGGGCGGCCGTGGGCGTGCCGACGCCCGGCCGGGTTCGTCCCGGCCGGGCGTTCGGAGGGTGGAGCCGGCGGTCGCCGGCGGGCGGTCGTCAGCCGGCGGCCCGCTCGTTCAGGCAGAGGATGTTGCCCTCGCTGTCCTTGAACCAGGCGGCGCGCATGCCCTCGGCCTCCGCGACGCCGTCGACGGTCTTCAGCCCGGGCACGTCGTAGTCCTCGAACACCACGCCTCTGCCGCGCAGCGCGGCCATCTCGGCGTCCAGGTCCGGGACCTTGAAACTGGCCAGGGTGTGGGCGGCCTGGCCTCCGCTGGGAGTCTCGTAGATGCCGAACTCGGTGCCTCCGCACTCGAAGGTCAGGTCACCCTCCGGGCCGGTCTCGGTGAGCTTGAGGCCGAGGGTGTCGGTGTAGAAGGTCTTCGCCCGGGCCAGGTCTGCGGCAGGGATGATCGCCACCAGGGGTGCGTCTCCAAGCATGCTGATCGCCTCCTTGTCCCTCCAGCCTAGGTACGTCCGGCCGGGGGTGGCCATGCGGGACGACCGGCGGACGCCGGGCATGGCCCGGTGTGTCCGGCGGGCGACGGGGCGTCACGCCGGGGTGACGTCGCCGCCGCCGGGCGGGCCGCACGGAGCGGGATCGGCGGCCGGGGTGCCGGGCTGCGGGCGGTTTCGGCGTTGCCGGTCGGTGCCGGTCGGTGTCAGTCGGTATCGGTCGCGGCGAGCACGGCCAGGCGCCGACGGTCCGGGGCGAGCACGGCCAGACCGATGTCCCAGGCCACCTGCTCGAACCACCACGTGCCGGCGCCGAAGCCGCGCCAGACGCAGTCCAGTGCCCGTGCTTCGATCTCGGCGACGGTGGCGCCCGCCGGGCTTCCGGCCAGCGAGGCCAGCGACCGCCAGGCCGCCAGCCGGCCGTAGGCGCCGTAGGAGCCGTGGTTGTACGCCCCTCCCGTCGACGCCGCGGCGAAGAGCACGCGCCATGCCTGGGCGGGCGTCCGGACGGTCACCGACAGCGGGGCCTCCTTCCCCGCTCCGTGCAGACACTCCAGTCCCAGGGCCAGGAGCACGGTCGGGACCGACTCGGGGTCCAGGGGTTCGGCGAGGTCGAACACGCGCGCCTCGATGCACCCGTTGGACTCTTCGGCCCAGTTCGCCACGGCCGCGCCCATCGCCTCGGCAGTGGCCGGTGTCGTCGCCTCCTGGGCCGAGGGGACACGCACGTCGGTGATCACCGCCGGTTCGCGGTTCATCGAGGGCCCGTACGGCATCGAGTGGCCGCTGCCGCGGACGGAGTAGCTCGGCAGATCCGCGTGCGCCTCCACCTCGGACAGCGTCAGGGGCAGCCGGCCCAGCGGGTGCTGACTCCAGTGCGGCGACGTCACCCAGCCCGCGATCCCCGGCGTGTCCTCGACGACCACGCCCCTGAGGACCAGCTCCTGGACCAGGCAGGCCCGCAACTCCTCCGAGGACCGGCCGGTGAACGCCACGGCCAGGTCGGCCGCCCCGTGGCTGGAGGCGAGCAACGAGGCCGTGTAGGGCTCCGGCTTCCTGCCGGCGACCTCGTCCGAGGAGATCAGCCGCACCGCCTGGGGGACGTTCCCGGGAGCGGTGGTGGTCAGCAGCCGGAGCAGGTGGTCGAAGACGTACCGGTACTGCGGCATCCGCCCGGTGCCGTACGTCCCGGCGAGGGCGATGCCGAGGTCCGCGGCGAAGGCGGCGTCCCCCTGTGCGACCCGGTCGTCGATCACCGCCTCCACCTCGGTGACGTCCCTCAGTCCCGGCAGCTCCGCGACGATCTTCGCTATCTGGTCAGCCATGGCCCAGAGCCTATGCGTCCGGCCGCCCCGGCCCCTTTCCCCGGCCCCTTTCCCCGGTTCTGCCGTCACCAGGCGCCGGGTACGCGCTCCAGGACGCCGCCCGCGAAGACGTCGTACAGCGGCAGGGTCTCCAGGTGGACGTAGCCGATGTGACAGTCGCAGACCGGCAGGGGACAGGGGCGCGGGCCGAGCCGGGGCCGGTAGGAGCCGTCGTAGAGGTTGCCGAGTTCCTCGCGGACGAAGTGGCAGCGGCGGACCGTGCCGTCGCCGTCGACCGACACCACCGACTCGCCGGTGCGGCACGGACGGCCGGCGCTGGGGTGGGCGTGGCGGCTGAAGCCGAAGTGCGGGTCGAGGGCGGTCCAGTCGGCCGCCTCCGCGTCGGTGTAGGTGCGGCCCTCGGCGGCGTTGATCCAGAGGTAGACCGCCGGGGACAGCTCGGCGCGCAGCCGCCGGGCCGCCGCCAGATGCTCGGGCTGCCCGACCACCCCGATGCTGTACCGCACGCCCAGGGCGTCGAGCTCGCGGCACTTGGCGAGGAAGCGGTCGTGGCCGACCTGGCCGGGGTGGTAGGTGACCCAGAGCGCCAGGGAGCCGAGGTCCGCCTCGGCCAGCCAGCCGGTGCGGCAGCTGAGGTTGGTCTGGACGGCGACCCGGCGGACGTGCGGCAGCCGGCTCAGCTCGACCATGGCGCGCCGGTACCAGGACCGCACCAGCCCCTCGCCCCAGGGGGTGAACAGCACCGAGAGGGTGTCGCCGGTGCCGGCGCGGCCGGCCACCCAGCCGGTGAACCGCTCCAGCGCGGCCCGGTCGGCGCGCAGCTGCCCGGGGGTGTCGCGCCGCTTGGCGAACGGGCAGTACGGGCAGTCGTAGTCGCAGGAGGCCAGCGGGCCCCGGTAGAGGATGCTGAGGTCGAGAGCCTGCTCGGGCGGAGGGCCGGAGGCGGCCGGTCGGTGGGCGGCCGGTCGGTGGGTGGCGGCCGGTGCGGCGGTGGGCATGCCGAGGAAGGTCATTTCGCCTCGTATTCGGCCATCAGCGTGCGCACCTCGGGCGAGAACAGCATCGGCCCGACGGCGTCCGAGTGCGCCAGCCCCTCGGGGGACAGCCGCAGCCGCCCGGCACCGTCCGAGCCGTCGGCGCCGTCCGCGAGCCAGCCGCGGGCCGTGAACGCCGCCAGTTCGGCCGGGAAGTCCTCGCCCGGCGTGCTGCCGAACCGGGCCCGGTACTCGGCGAGCGCCACCCCCTCGGCCTGGAGCAGCGACTGCACGAGGTGCCTCCGGCGCGCCTCGGCCGGGGTCATCGCCCGGCCGACCACCGCACGGTCGAACGTCTCGGTGGCCACGTAGTCGTCGATGATCCGGCGCACCTCGGTGGCGTCCACCGCGTAGTCGAAGGAGTAGTGCAGCCGGGAGGTGTAGGAACGGGCGCCGCAGCCGAGACCGACCATGCCGTCGGTCTGGCAGGCGTACTCGCTCACCCCGGCCTGCGGGGCGGCCGCCCGGCGGAACATCCGCATCGACACCTGCTCGTAGCCGTGGGCGAGCAGGTGGTCGCGCCCGCTCCGGTAGAGCGCGAGCCGGCGGGCGTCCCACTGGGCCGGGCTCTCCGCCTCCCCGCGCCGGGCGAGTCCGGTCAGCGGGCGCACGTAGAGCGGGTAGAGGTACAGCTCCTCGGGCTGCCAGGCCAGCGCGGCGTCCAGCGAGTGCAGCCAACTGGCCTCGGTCTGGCCGTCGATGCCGTAGATGAGGTCGATGTTGAGGACCGGGAACCCGGCGGCACGGATCCGGTCCAGCGCGGCCTCGACGTCCGCGCGCTTCTGCGGGCGGACCGCCGAGCGGGCCTCCGCGTCGACGAAGGACTGCACGCCCAGGCTCAGCCGGGTGGTGCCCCGCTCGGCGAGCACCGCGAGCCGGTCGGCGGTGGCGGTGGCGGGGGAGGCCTCGACCGACAGCGGGACCGCCCGGAGGTCGGCGCCCATCCGGTGCTCGGCGATGTCGCAGAGCCGCTCCAGCTCGGCCGCGCCGAGGTAGGTGGGGGTGCCGCCGCCGAACGCGGCGAGCGCGAACCGGGCGCCCTCGTCGAGCGCCGCCCGCACGGCGTCCGCCTGCCGTTCGAGGGCGTCCAGGTAGGCCGTGGTCAGGCCGTCCGGGCCGCCGATCCGGGTGAACAGGTTGCAGAAGCCGCAGCGCACCTCGCAGAACGGGATGTGCAGGTAGAGCGAGAGCGCGTGCTGCGGCTCGCCCGCCCACAGCTCGCGCAGCGCCGGGCGGTCCGGCAGCTCGCGGTACGCGGTCTTGTGGGGGTAGGCGTAGACGTACGACTGGTACGGGGGCGCGTACGGCGGGTCGTCGGTCGATTGTACGGACGCGGATCCGGTTGCGGGCGCGGGCGCCGGGGCGGTGGTCATGCGGACTCCTCGGCGGGCGTGGCGGCGGGTGCGGGGGCGGCGGCGGGTGCGGCCGACGGCGGGGTGCTCGCGGGGAGCGTGAAGTGGGCGTACGGCACCGTCCAGACCACCTCGTGGCCGATCCGGTGGCCGGTGTAGCCGTCCTCCCCGTAGGCCGTGCCGTGGTCCGAGCAGACGACGGCGAAGCACGGCCGGCGGGCGCTCATCGCCGCGAACAGCCGGCCGATGTGGGCGTCCACGTACTCCAGGGCGGCGGCATGGCTGGCCCGGCTGTCGCCGTGCTCGCGGGTCGCGCCGGGCAGGTGGAACCAGTTCGGCTGGTGCAGTGCCGAGACGTTGACGAAGAGGAAGAGCGGTCGGCCGGCGGGCTGTTCGGCGGCGACCTGCTCGGCCCGGGCGACCTGCTCCTCGAAGGAGGTCGGCGAGGGCACGCCCATCTCCGGCGACCAGTGGCTCTCCTGGAAGAGCCCGGGCAGCACCGAGCCCAGCGGGCCCTGCTTGTTGAAGAAGCCGACGCCGCCGATGCAGACCGTGCGGTAGCCGACGGAGGCCAGCGCGCCCGGCAGGTCCGGGGCGTCGAACACCCAGGTGCGCGGTGCGGTGCTCTCCGAACCGGCGAACCGGGCGGCGAACAGGCGCGGGTGCGGCCCGTCGGGCGAGGCCGGGGTCGGCAGGAAGCCGGCCAGGATCGCCTGGTGGGCGGCGTAGGTGAAGCTGCCGGGGGAGTGCCGCCGCTCCCACCGCCCACCGGGCAGGTGGGCGGCCAGGTGGGGGATCCGTCCGGCGGCGGCCAGTTCCTCGGCGACGTCGAAGCGCAGGGTGTCGAGCGTGACGAGCAGCAGGTCGTGGCTGCCGATCACGGCGTTCATGTCGGGGGAGCCGGCCGGGGCGGCGGGCGCCGGGGCGGGGGTGCTGACGCGGTGGTTCATCGGGGCTGTTCCGTACGTGGGTGGATCGTCGGTTCGGGTGCCGGCCGGGGCGCGCGCCCGTTGGGGGCGGCGCCGAGGGCGGCGAGTTGGGCGGCATAGGTGTCGAGGCCCTCGGCGGGGCCGCCGGGCAGTCCGGTGAGGCCGGGCAGCAGGTCACCGAAGGCGTTGACCTCGCCGACCACGGTCCGCCGCCACGCGGCGGTCGGCAGCACGTCGACGCCGACCACCGGGGAGTTCGGGAAGCAGGCGGCCGCCCGCTCCGCCGTCTCCAGGAGGTCGGGCCAGGCCGGTCCGGCGGCCTCCCGGGCCAGCTCCAGGCTGCCCCGGGCGCCGCCGAGGTGCAGATTGGTCATCGGCTGGGCACTGGTGCGGACCACCGCGTGGGTGGCCCGCCCGGCGACCACGACGACCCGCAGGTCGGCGGAGCGGCCCGACTGGGAGGCCTTCGGCACCCACTGCTCGACGTGCAGGCCGTCCGGGGCGAGCCGGTCGACCAGCTCCGCGACCAGCCGCTCCTCCCGGTAGCGGCGGACGCGCAGCGAATTGTGCAGCCGCCCGTCGGCGAGCTCCACCGAGGTGGTGGCCCGCAGCTGGCCGCGCGGACCGAACTCCAGCGCCACCACCCCCGAGGCGGAGGAGCCGTGGCAGGGTTTGACGAACACCCGGCGCAGGCCCTCGGCGTCCAGCCGGGCGCGGAGGTCCTCCCAGCCCGTGACGGCGGCCCCGCCGAGCGCGCGCGGCACCGGCACGCCGGCGCGCGACAGCAGCGCGTGCGCCCGCCGCTTGTCGAACATCACGGCGATCTCCTCCGGGTCCCCGAGCAGCCGCACCCCGGGGGCGCCGGCCAGCGCGCGCAGCGCGGCCGTCACCCCGGCGTACCAGGCGGCGCCGCCCTCGACCCGGGTCGGCGCGTACTGCCCGCCGAGCGCCGGTCCGCGCAGCAGCGCATCCACCGCTTCGTCCTCGCCGGGCGACTCGATCCGCAGCACGGTGCCCTCGGGCAGCCGGTACGCGCCGCGCAGCAGGTCGAGCCAGGACAGGACGGCGGGCTCGGGCAGCCCGGCGGCCCGGGCGGCGGCCGCGAACAGCGTCACCCGGCGGTGGCCGGGGTTGCCGAGCACGGTCAGCCGCCCGTCCGGCGGGAGCCGGTGCTCCGGCCGGACGGGGCGCTCCGGCCCGGCGGGCTGCGGGGCACGGGCGCGGTCGGCGCTCCGGGGGCCGGCGCTCCGGGGGGTGGTCGTCAGCATCGGTGCCCGCCTACTCGGCCACCGCGACGTAGCGCCACTCGTCCTCGTCGTCCTCCTCCGCGTCGGAGAGGTCGACGTCCACGCCCGGAAGGGCCTGGCGCACCCGCTCCTGCATGGCCTCGGTGAGGTAGTGGTGGTGCAGGTCGAGGGACGTGAGGTGGGTGAGCGGCTGGCCGTCGAGCAGCGCCGCGGCGCCGTCGTCGCTCAGCACGCCCATCGCCAGGCTGAGCGAATCCAGCTGCGCCACCACCGGCGCGTGCGCGACGGCGGCCGCGATCTCGTCCTGGAACTCGCTGTTCTCCAGGCCGAGGTGGCGCAGCGACGGGAGCCGGGTGCCGGCCAGGATCGGCGCGAGGTCGCCGATCGTGGCGTCGCCGCCGTACTCGTCCGCGCCGAACCACAGCTCCAGGCGCTCCAGCGCGGGCAGTTCGCACGCCGCGACGGCCTGCACCACGTCGTCCGGCAGCCCGCCGCTCTCGAACCTCAGACCGGTCAGCCGGTCGTGGCGCACCGGGTCGAGGCGCAGGCCGTTGCCGCCGCGCACGACCAGCTCGGTGAGCCCCGGGAAGGCCTTCAGGACCGGGGTGACGTCCGACATCTCCAGCCAGGAGATCTCGCAGTCCTCGGAGGTCACATCGGCGATGAACAGCGCCTCCAGGGCGGGGAACCGTTCGGCGTCGGCGACGATCCGGGCGAGCGTGTCGGCCACCGGCCCGTAGTCCCGCATCCACCAGGGGCCGATGAGCAGGGCGCGGACGCCGGCCGGGTCGACCGCGCCGAGGAAGGCCGACCAGAGCTCGTCGAAGCCCTGCTCGGCGCCGTAGCCGACCGACAGCCGCCAGGCGGCGGCGTCCGCCGCGGGCAGCTCGTCGGTCAGCAGACGCCGCCGGTGCCTGTCGGGCTCGTTGAGCGAGAGGTTGACGACCGGCAGGTCGAGGAAGCGGTCGGCGTGGTTGGTGATGAACACGGGTGCCCCCCTGGGCGGCATGGCTGGTGCTGGTGCTGGGTGGATGCGGACGGCGGCGCTGGAGCGGACGGGAGGAGCGGGTCGACGGCGGGCCGGCCCGCGGGCTACTCGGCCACGGCGACGTAGCGCCACCGGTCGTCCGGCTTGCCGGCCTCGGAGAGGTCGATCGCCACGCCGGGCAGCGACTCGCGCAGCCGCTGCTGCATGGCCTCGGTGAGGTAGTGGTGGTGCAGGTCGAGGGACGTGAGGTGGGTGAGCGGCTGGCCCTCCAGCAGCGCCGTCGCTCCCTGGTCGGTGAACACGCCCATGGACAGGTTCAGCGACTCCAGCCGGGGCACCACCGGGGCGTGCGCGAGGGCGGCGGCGATCTCGTCCTGGATCTCGCTGTTCTGCAGGCCGAGGTGGCGCAGCGCGGGGAAGCGCGCGCCCTCCAGGAACGGCTGGAGGTCCTCCAGCCGGGTGGTGCCGCCGTAGTTCGCCACCCCGAGCCAGAACTCCAGCCGCTCCAGCGCGGGCAGTTCGCTCGCCGCGACCGCCTGCGGCACCGCGGCGGGCAGGCCGCCGGACTCGAACCGCAGTGCCCGCAGGTGCTCGTGCCGCACCGGCCGGAGCCCGACGCCGTCGCCCTCGACCGACTCCTCGGAGGCGCCGCGCACGACCAGCTCGGTGAGCAGCGGGAAGGTCGTCAGGACCGGCGTCACGTCGGTCATGTCGATCCAGGAGATCTCGTTCTCCTCGTACGTGATGTCGCCGATGAACAGGCCGCGCAGGGCGGGCAGCCGCTCGGCGGCGCCGAGGATCGCGGCCAGCGGCCCGGCGAAGCTCTCCGGTCCGTCCTGCGACCACTCGCCGACCACCACGGCGGTCACCCGGGTGCTGTCCACGCGGTCCAGGAACTGCCGCCAGCGCGCCGCCCAGTCCTCCTCGGCCTCGAACTCGACGGCGATCTTCCAGGCCGCGGCGGCCGGCTCGGGCAGCTCGGAGCCTCCGTCGACGGCCGCGACGAAGTCGAAGACGGGAAGGCCGTGGAACTCCTCGATGTGGTTGTTGACCGTCATGCGCTGCTCCTCGGAGGGTCGGTGCGGGCCGAACAAGTGTCTACCAGCCCCGACCGACAATCCGGTGCCGGGGGCCTCGCCCGGGCGCGTTGTCCGCTCCCTCCCCGGCAGTCCCCGGGCGTCCCGCCGGCCCCGTGCGGCACCGCCGTCACCCGGGCACCGGGCGTCGTTGTCGGACCCCTGCCCTAGGGTCCGTGGCGTGGGATTGCGCTGCGTCGTCGAGTCGGTCAGGGAGGGCTGATGTTCCGTCAAGGAGATGTGCTGATGGTGCCGGTGGTGGAGGAGGCGGTGCCGGCCCGGGTGGGGTCGCTGGCCGCGCAGCCCCGGGACACCCGGGGGCGGCTGGTGCTGGCGCTGGGCGAGGTCACGGGCCACGCGCACGCCGTGGTCGGCCCGGGGGAGCTGCGGCGCGAGTCGGGGGAGCTCGGCACGGCGTGGCTGCACCTGCCGGAGGGCGGCCGGGTGGTGCACGAGGAACACGCGGCCATCCCGCTGCCCAAGGGCTGGTACCGGGTGGTCCGCCAGCGCGAGTACGTGCCGGGCGCGGTGCGGATGGTCGCGGACTGACGGACGGCGGCGCGCCGGGGAGCGCGGACGAGGGACATGGATCGGGGCGGGCGCGCGGCGCCCGCGGCACGGCCGGGCGGGGTGCCCGGGCGGGAACGGAGAGTGTGATGGTGACTGGACAGACGGCACCGGCCCCCGTGGCGGGCGGGGCGGCCGGGGTGACGGCCCGCTGGCGGGCGGCGGCGGCCGCCACCGGCCCGGCGGACCGGGCCGGCGTCGAGCGGGCGGTGCGGGCCGCGTACCGGGCCGTGGGCCTGGCCGAACCGGCCGCCGTCCGGTGGTTCGGCTCGCCGCTGGCGGCCGTGGAGGCGGCGCTGGAGCTGCGGGCGGCGGGCGCCGTGACGGTGCGCGAGGCGGTGCGGACCCTGCCGTGGGACGCGGTGCGCCGGCAGGCCGTCGAGCGGACCGGCGCGGCCGGCTGGGCGCCGTTGTGGGCGCTGACCGGCGCCGAGCTCGGCCCGGTGACCAACGCGCTGGCCGACCGGATCCGCGGGGCCGTCCTCGACCGGCTCGCGCCCGAGCCGGACACCGAGAACGACGAGGACGACGTGATCGAGGCCGCCCGCGAGCGCCGGACCACGGTCCGGATCGCGCTGCTCGACGCCGTGCGCGGTCAGCACGACGCGCCCTGGTTCGCCGCCTTCGAGGCGGCCGGGGTGCTGGGCACGGCGCCCGGCGCGCCGGGCGGCCCCGAGGGCGGGGCGATCGCCGCGCTGGCCGAGGTCGCGCGCGGCGCCGGCTGGTGGTGGCCGTACGCGGACGTGGTGCTGATCAGCGAGCGCCCGGTGGCGCTGCACCGCGACGAGGCGGGCCGGCTCGACCACGCCGACGGCCCGGCCCTGGCCTACTCCGACGGCTTCGACCTGCACGCCTGGCGTGGCATGCCGGTGCCCGCCGACTTCCTCGCCGGGCTCGGCGACGTCACCGTCGAGCGGATCCGTACCGAGGAGAACGCCGAGCTGCGCCGCGTCCTGCTGGAGCACTACGGCTACGAGCGCTACCTGTCCGACGCCGGAGCCGTCCCGGTGCACCAGGACGAGACCGGCCGGCTCTGGCGGATCGACCTGCCCGCCGACGAGTCGGTGGTGATGGTCGAGGTGGTCAACTCGACCGCCGAGCCCGACGGCACCTTCCGCACCTACTGGCTGCGGGTGCCGCCGACCACGATGACCGCCCGCGCCGGGGTGGCCTGGACCTTCGGCATAACCGAGGCGGAGTACCACCCGCAGCGCGAGACCTGAGCGCGTGGTGCTCCGCCGTACGGCCCGCTCCGGTCGGCGGCGCGGGACCGGGCCCGGTCACCGGGAGGCGGCGGCGTTCCGCCGGGCCCATCCGGCGAACGGGGCGGCCGGGCGCCCCGGCAGCCGTTCGGCGGCCGCGCCTGACGCCCGCCAGGGCGCGCGGCACCGCCCGCGCCTGGGACGGGCGCGGGCGGTGCGGGTTGGGTGCGGTGGTGGGATCAGTGGACGTCGATGCCGTCGAAGGAGCCGATGACGGCGTCGCCACCGACGTTGGTGATCTCGCCGCCGGCGAGCTGGTTGCCGGTGCCGATGACGGTGATGGTCGTGGTGTTGACCGTCACCTCGTCGGCGAAGGCCTGGGTGGGCAGGGAAACGGCGCCGACGGCGGCGAGGAGGACGGCGAACGTACGGACGGTGCGGTACATGATGGTTATCCCTTCGTGGACCAACGGTACTTCGAACCCTAGATACCGGCGCCGCGTCATAGAAAGGAATGTCACCCGAACGGGTTGCTGATCGTGTCGTCCGGGCCGAGCCCGTCGTTGAGCAGGGTTTGCATCGAATGGAGGGCCACTCGGCGATCGTTCTAACGGATGATCATACGGCTGGCCTGGGACGGAAATGACGAGTCCGTCACGCGGATGTCCCGATCGAGTGCATGCGCCGCGATCCCGCGCCACCGGCCCGGCGCATCGCCGATGATGCTGCCATGTCGGGAAGAGCGATGGCGTGGGCGGGCGGAACCGTGGCGGTGGCTGCCGCAGGCGGCCTCATCGGGTACTTCGGCAGCGTGGGGTGGGAGAAGTCCAGCTGGGTGGCCGGCGTGACGGGACTGTTCGTCGCCGTGGCCGCCCTGGCGGTGACCGTCTGGGGGTTGGTGCTCCAGCACCGGGCCGGAGGTGGGGCCGGTGGGGGCGGCCAGCACGTCGCGGCGAACGTGCGAGGGTCCGTGAACCTGGTGCGGGGAGCGGACGGCAACGTCAGGATCAAGAGCGGTTCACCGGGCGCTCCACCCCCTCCGGGCACCACCCCGGCCGCGTACGCGGCTCCCGTCGGGAACCAGTCGGTGACCGGCGACATCTCCGGCCCGGTCAACCTGATCGACGGCGCGAAGGACGTCGAGCTGGAGTGACGCCCTGGAACGCGCCGGACGGTGCCGGCCGGGCGGGCGGGTGCTGGACCCTGTGCGCGATCGCGTCAGCCGGTGCCGACGGGCCGTCCGGCGCGGGCGAGCAGGACCGGCTGGAAGAAGCCGGTGGCGGCGGGCGGCTGCCACTCCACGGCGGTGAAGCCCGCCTCGGTGGCGAACCGGGCGAGCCGGTCCCGGGTGAGCGCCCAGTACGTGGCGCGGTGCACGCTCACCGGGCCCCAGTCCTGGTCGTTCCCGTCCGGCGGCCCGGTGAGCCGGAAGAGTTCCAGGTCGTACCGCTCGCCGTCCTCGTGCCAGTGCCACAGCTGGAAGGAGACGACCCGCCGGCCGTCGCCGTCCACCGACACCCGGGGCTCCGTCGCCGTCGGCCGGTCCCGCCGGAGGTCGTCGTAGGGGCGGGTGGAGAGCATCAGCAGTCCGCCGGGGCGCAGCACCCGGCGCAGTTCGGCGAGAGCGGCGCGCACGTCCGTGGCGGTGAGCAGGTGCGGCAGCGCGTTGTCGGCGCACACCACGGCGTCGAAACGGCCGTCCGGGCAGGGCAGCCGGCGCATGTCGGCGGCCGCGGTGGGCAGGCGCAGCCCGCGCGCCGCCGCCTCGCGCGCGGCCCGCGCGGCGGACACCGGGCTGAGGTCGGTGCCGGTGACCCGGTGGCCGCGCGCGGCCAGCCCGAGCGCCTGGGTGCCGATGCCGCAGGCGCAGTCGAGCACGTCCGCGGGGGCGTCGCCGAGCCGGGCGCGCAGGAGCGCGTCGAGACTCGCGCCCTGCTCGGCGACGCTCGCCTCCCAGTCGGCGTACACCAGGTGGTAGCCGGGGGCCAGCCGGTCGTAGAAGCGGGTGAGGGAGCGGAGCGGGGCGACGGAGGGACCGGTCGGACCGGTCGGTTCGTCGTCGCGGCCAGGATCACTCATGCGGTCACGGTACCGGTGCCCCGGTCAGTCCCTCCCGGGCCGGTAGACGGTCAGGGCCCGGTGGGCCTTGGCCAGCCGGAGGGCGCCGGCAGCCGGAACGGACTCGCCGTCGACGGCGATCCGGTCGGCGTCGCCCAGGGCTTCGAGGTCGAGGGCCCGGATCCGGGCGGCGTGGTACACCCGGGAGCGGGCGAGCGTCCCCGACAGGAACGCGGCGGCGAGCCGGGTCCGGGCGAACGGCCGTCCGCCGTCGACCACCCGGACGTCCAACAGGCCGTCGGCGAGGCCGGTCCGGTGGGTGGGGGCGAAGCCCGGCGGGTCGTAGGCGCCGTTGCCGGCGAACAGCAGCCAGAGCCGGCGCTCGCGCCCGCCGGCCCGGACGGTGACCGGTTCGGCGCTCGCCAGCACCCGGGCGGTGGCGACCGCGAGCGCCGGCCACTTGCCCAGCCGGTCCTCGAACGCCTCGCGCACCCGGACCAGTTCGGGGTAGACGCCCAGGCTGAACGTGTTGAGGAAGTGGCGGCGCTCGGTGTCGTCGGCGGCCAGGCCGAGGTCCACCCCGCACGCCCGCCCGGCGGTCACGGCGGCGGCGGTCGCCTCGATGCCGTCGATGCCGAGGTCCAGCGCGAAGTGGTTGAGGGTCCCGCCGGGGAAGACGGCGAGCGGCAGGTTCCGTTCGACGGCCAGCCCGGCGGCCAGGTTGACGCTGCCGTCGCCCCCGCAGACGCCGAGCGCTCCGCCGGCCTCCGCGGCCCGGTCGGCGGCCTCGGCGAGCAGCGTGGGCAGGTCGTCCCCGGGCCCGCAGAGCCGGACGTCGGCCCGGGGCAGCAGCGCGCGCAGGGCGGCGGCCGTCTCCTCGGGGCCGTCGGAGGTCAGCGCGCCGTTGCCGGAACCGGAGTTGACCACCACCGACAGGCCCGCCCCCTCGGGCAGCGCCGGGGCCGGCCGGCGCGGCGGCGCGGCCGACGGCGGCACGTCGCTGGAGCGGGGCCACCAGCGCAGGGTGAGCGCCGCGAGCGAGGAGCCGAGCGCGAACCCCGCCAGGACGTCGCCCGGATAGTGCGCTCCCGTGTACACCCGGGAGGCCCCGACCGCGAGCGCCACCGGGGCCACCACGGCGGCCGCCACCGGCGATTCGATCGCGACGGCCGTGGCGAAGGCCGCGGCGGAGGCCGAGTGACCGGAGGGGAAGGAGGTGGTGACCGGCTGGCGGAGCAGCCGCCGGGCGGCCGGCACCGGGTCGAGCAGCGGACGCGGCCGGCGGGTGAGCTGTTTGGCCGCCACATTGGCCACCGACGACGCGAGGGCCAGCGAACCCACCCCGCGCAGGGCCGCCCGCCGCCCGGACCGCCCGCCGACGGCCCCGAGCACCGCGGCCGCGCCGAACCACAGCACCCCGTGGTCGGCGGCCCGGCTCAGTCCGCGCAGCCACGGCCCGAGCCGCGACCCGGCGCCGAACGGGCGGCGGGCCACGGCGATCCGCTGGAACAGGGTCTGATCGATCACGTCCAGTCGCCTCATCCGCCCTACCCTAGGCCAACTCCCCCCGATCACGCCGGGCGAGCGGCGCCGGAGCGCGGCTCCGGCCCGGACGTCGCGGTCACCGCACAGGTCCTCCGGGCGCGGCGGACCACCCGTGAGGGCATCGGTTGGTGCGCGGACCGACCGTACCGGGGACGCGTGGGGCCCGGCCCGGGGCCGGGCGCGGCGCCAGCGGCTTCCGGCTGGAGTGCGACGGCTTCCGGCTGGTGCCGGACCTCGGCCACACGACGTTCCCGCGACTGCCGGAGCACTGCCCCGACGGACACGTGGACGCGGTCGTGATCACGCACGAGCACCCCGACCACTGAGCGGACGTCGGTCCGCTGTGCCGCGCGCGCCTGCCCCTGTACTGCGCGCCCGGCGTGATCGGAGGACCTGCTCGACGTCCCCGACGTGCACCCGCTTCCGTCGAGCCACCGGGTGGGACCGTTCCGGCTCGACACCGCGCTGTTGCCGCATCACGTTCCGCACGCCGGAGTGCGGCTGACCTCGCCGGGTCCGACCCGACGCGGGACCGGACCCCGCCCTGGCCCGGCCGGTCGCGGGAGCGGACCTGTTCATCGCCGGCGCCACGCTCCAGGTATGAAACTGCCGGACGCTGGCGACCCCCACCCGACGAGTGCGGTGGAGGCCGGGGCAGGGGCGACCCGTCGCGGGGCCCGGCGGCGACCGCACGCGCTCGACCGCCGGGGCCCGGAGCGCCTTTCCGGGCGAGGTGATCGCGGCC
The DNA here is from genome assembly GCF_042884635.1 of Kitasatospora sp. NPDC058115. NCBI lineage: Bacteria > Bacillati > Actinomycetota > Actinomycetes > Kitasatosporales > Streptomycetaceae > Kitasatospora > Kitasatospora sp. NPDC058115. The sequence goes on along the minus strand of NZ_JBHVTL010000009.1, from coordinate 198,108 downwards.
GAGGAGGGGATGGTGCTCCCGCTGCAGGCCCGACCCGGGGTACTGTCCGCACCGGGCTGAGTACGGGTACTCAGGCGCCGTCCGGCGGGCCCGCGCAGACTGGCCGACAGGACCCCGCACCCGTCACCGAGGACCGACGTCACCGCCATGCTGAGCCGCGCCTCCGCCCTTCTCCTGCCCGCCTTCGGCCGCCTGCAGATCACGGCCGAGACCGCCGACGGCGCCCACGTCGCGGCTGGTGCCGACTCCGCCGACTCCGCCGGCCCCGCGCCGGGCAGCATCGTCGCCGCCAACCACACCTCGCTCGCCGACCCCGCCGTCGTGCTCGCCGCCCTGCACCGGCTCGGCGCCCGGCCGGTGGTCCTGGCCACCGCCGGGCTGTGGCGGATCCCCGTACTCGGCCCGGCACTGCGCCGGGAGGGCCACATACCCGTCCACCGGGGCACCGTGCGGGCGGCGGAGTCGCTCGACGCGGCGGCCGAGGCGCTGGCCGCCGGGCGGGTCGTGCTGATCTACGGCGAGGGCCGGCTGCCCCGCCGCCGCGACTCCGGGGAACAGCCGCCCCGCCCGTTCCGCAGCGGCCTGGCCCGGCTGGCGCGGGCCACCGGAGCACCGGTGGTCCCGCTCGGCCAGGCCGGGTCCCGCCGGCTCACCTCCGGCGGTCCGGTGAAGCAGCTCGCCGGCCTCGCCACCGCGCCCGTCCGCCGCCCCACCCTCCACGTCCACCTCGGCGCCCCCCTGCGCCTCCCGGCCGACACCGCCGAGGCAACCGCCCGGGCCCACCACGCCGTCACCGCCGCCTGGACGGTCGCCGCCCGCCGCGCCGGGTGGGATGCGGGGTCACCCGGGGAGCCGTGAGCCGGCCGGCTCCGGACCACCGCCGGCCGGGCCGATCGCCGCACTTCCGTGACCGCTGCGGCAAGGAGCTGATCGCCGCCCGGCCGTGGGGCGGGTCCGGGGCGGACGGGGCAGGATGGGCGGCATGGAGCGTACGTTCGAGGAGCTGGTGGACGAGGCGGCCCGGGCCCCGGTCGACGGCTGGGACTTCTCCTGGCTGGACGGCCGGGCCACCGAGGAGCGCCCGTCCTGGGGCTACCAGCGGATGCTGGGGGAGCGCCTGGCGCGTGCCTCGGCGGCGTTGGACGTGCAGACCGGCGGCGGGGAGGTGCTGGCCGGTGTCGCGGACCGGTTCCCCCGGACGATGGCCGCCACCGAGGCGTGGCCGCCGAACCTGGCCCGGGCGAGCGCCGTGCTCCACCCGCTCGGCGCCGTCGTGGTGGCGGACCCGGACGAGCCCCCGCTGCCGTTCACCGACGACGCCTTCGACCTGGTGACCGGCCGTCACCCGGTGACCGTGTGGTGGGCGGAGATCGCCCGGGTGCTGCGCCCCGGTGGGAGCTACCTGGCCCAGCACGTGGGGCCGGCCTCGGTGTTCGAGCTGGTCGAGTTCTTCCTCGGGCCCCAGCCGGAGGCGCGCCGGGCCCGGCGGCCCGAGGACGCCGCGGCCGCCGCCCGGGCCGCCGGGCTGGAGGTGGTCGACCTGCGCTCCGAGCGGTTGCGGGTCGAGTTCCTGGACATCGGCGCGGTGGTCTGGTTCCTGCGCAAGGTGATCTGGATGGTGCCGGGTTTCACCGTCGAGGCGCACTGGGCGCGGCTGCGCGAGCTGGACGCCCTGATCCGGGCGGAGGGGCCGTTCGTCGCCCACTCCGCCCGGTTCCTCATCGAGGCGCGCGAACCCTGACGCCGCCCCGGGCCGCCGCTCCCCGGCACCGCTCCCCGGCACCGCTCCCCGGCACCGCTCCCCGGCACCGCTCCCCGGCACCGCTCCCCGGCACCGCTCCCGGCGCCGGGGAGACCCGGCCGGCCTACCCCTCGGCGACCAGGTCGAGGTACTCCTCGCTCCACAGGTCCTCGTCCCCGCCGGGCAGCAGCAGGACCCGGTCCGGCCGCAGCGCCTCCACCGCCCCCGGGTCGTGGGTGACCAGCACGATCGCGCCCGGGTAGCCGCCGACCGCCGCCAGCACCTCGGCCCGGGAGGCCGGGTCGAGGTTGTTGGTGGGCTCGTCGAGCAGCAGCACGTTGGCGCCCGAGTGGACCAGCCCGGCCAGCGCGAGCCTGGTCTTCTCGCCGCCGGACAGCACCCCGGCCGGCTTGTCCGCGTCGTCGCCCCGGAACAGGAACGCGCCGAGGACGTTCCGCACGTCGCCGTCGCCGAGCCCGGGCGCGGCCGAGGCGAGGTTCTCCCGGACGGTGCGGCCCGGATCGAGGGTGTCGTGCTCCTGGGCGAAGTAGCCGAGCCGCAGCCCGGGCCCGGGCACGACGCGCCCGCCGTCCGGGGCCTCCCGGCCGGCGAGGATCCGCAGCAGGGTGGTCTTGCCCGCCCCGTTGGGGCCGAGCACGACGAGCCGGCTGCCCCGGTCGACGGCGAGGTCGAGCCGGTCGAGCACGACGCGTCCGCCGTAGGACTTGGTGAGCGAGACCGCGCCGAGCGGCATCCGGCCGCAGGACGCCGGCTCGGGGAGCCGGATGCGCGCGGTGTGCTCGGCGCGGCGGACGGGTTCGAGCGCGGCGAGCATCCGGTCGGCCCGGCGGGCCATCGAGCGGGCGGTGACGGCGGTGGCCACGTTGGCCCGCATCCGGTCGGCCTGGGCGTGCAGGGCGGCGGCCTTGCGTTCGGCGTTGGCCCGCTCGCGGGCGCGCCGGCGCTCGTCGGCCGCGCGCTGCGCCAGGTAGGCGGCCCAGCCGGTGTTGTGGACGTCGATCGTGGCGCGTTGCGGGTCGAGGTGGAACACCCGGTTGACGGTGGCGGCGAGCAGCGGCACGTCGTGGCTGATCATGACCAGCCCGCCCGGGTAGCCGGCCAGGTAGCCGCGCAGCCAGCCGACGGCGTCCGCGTCGAGGTGGTTGGTGGGTTCGTCGAGCAGCAGGGTGCCGTGGTCGGCGAACAGGATCCGGGCCAGCTCGACCCGGCGCCGCTGGCCGCCGGAGAGCGCGCCGAGCGGGCTGTCCAGCACCCGGTCGGGCAGCCCGAGGCCGGCCGCGACCCGCGCGGCCTCGGCCTCCGCCGGGTAGCCGCCGCGGGCCTGGAACTCGGCCTCGGCCCGGGTGTAGGCGGCCATGGCGCGGCGCTGTCCGCGCTCGTCGGCGGCGGTGGCCATGGTGTGCTCGGCGGCGCGCAGCTCCTGGACGGCGGTGTCCAGGCCGCGCGCGGACAGGATCCGGTCGGTGACGGTCACGGCCGGGTCGGCGGCGCGGGAGTCCTGCGCGAGGTGGCCGACCGGGCCGGTGCGGGTGACGGTGCCGGCGGCCGGGCGCAGCCGTCCGGCCAGCGTGGCGAGCAGGGTGGTCTTCCCGGCACCGTTGCGGCCGACCAGGCCGATGCGGTCGCCGGGGGCGATGTGGAGGGTGATGTCGGACAGCAGCAGGCGGGCGGCGACGCGCACGTCGACACCACGGGTGGTGATCAAGGAGATGACGCTCCGTAACGGCGAACGGACACACGGGTGGCGTGGAGGTGGGTCCGTCGGCTAGGAGATGCGGGGCGTCGACATGGGGCCGAGGGTAGTCCGCGACGCGGGGCGGGCGCACGCGGTTTTCCCGGGGACCGGGTCCGCCCCGCCCCGAGCGGCGCCGCCCGGACGGCGCGCGGGTGACGCGGCGTCAGGCGGGGGCGGTGCCGCCGGACGCGCCCGGCGGAGGACCGCCGCCCGACCCCCGGTCGAAGGAAGCCTCCGGCGGGTACTAGACTCGTGGAGGTTGTGAAGGCACCTCGTTCGGTGAGGCGTCGCCACGGACACAGGCCACTGACCCCACGACGTCGAGAGACGCCCAGGGTCAGGACAGGTCTCCCCGGCCTAAGGGGTGACCCCAAGTGGCTGCACCCCGGGAAGCCGGGGCGCTACGCCGTGGCGTGCCAAAGCTCTGACGAGATCAGGGGTGCCCACCCGCCGTCGTGGCGCCCGCGTGCGCCCGCCCCGGCGCGTGGATCCTCCTGATGGCCCGGGAACGGCGACCCTTCGAGGGCGCCCCGACGGCGAGGAGGTGAGAGCAGTGGAGTGCAGTGGCAGTCCGGGTCGAAGTCGGCCCCGCCCCAGGACGTCCCCCACTCTTCCCGGCACCCGGCACCCCTCCTCCCGTACCGCTCCCGACCCCCGCCGCCGCACCGCCCGCCGCTGACCCCGGTGCGGCCGTGCGCGGCCCGGGCGCCGTGCGCGGTGGAGGACGGCCGGGCGCCTCCCGCCCGCCCCCGCACCCGTGACCTGCGACGTCCGGGGTGCGGCGGCCACCGAACCGCGGAGGTACCCCGACATGTCCGACTGGCGTGTGCGCGCCGTGCGCGCGAGCAAGCGTCCCTTCTCCCGTCCCGTCGCCCCGTCCGGCGGCGCGGCGCCCCTGCCCGCCCCCGAGCACTCCATGGACCCGCGCCCGGACCAGCCGGCCGAGCAGGTGAGCCTGGAGCGCTCCGTCGTCGACGCGGCCGTCTACCGCGACGGCCACCGGGTGCAGTCGTCCGCCAACCTGGCCGACGTCTACCGCGAACTGCCCGGCAAGCCCGGCACCATGGCCTGGATCGGGCTCTACCGCCCCGCCGAGGCCCAGCTGCTGGAGGCCGCCGAGCGGTTCAACCTGCACGAACTGGCCGTCGAGGACGCCATCGTCGCCCACCAGCGGCCCAAGCTGGAGCGCTACGGCGACACCCTGTTCGTGGTGCTGCGCGCCGCCCGCTACCTGGACGACGTGGAGGAGGTCGACTTCGGCGAGATCCACCTGTTCGTCGGCCCCGACTTCGTCCTCACCGTCCGCCACTCCCAGGCCCCCGACCTCTCCGCCGTCCGCCGCCGCCTGGAGTCCGACCCCGAACTGCTGGCGCTCGGCCCCGAGGCCGTCCTCTACGCGGTGCTCGACGCCGTCGTCGACGGCTACGCCCCGGTCATCGCCGGCCTCCAGCACGACATCGACGAGATCGAGACCGAGGTGTTCGGCGGCGACCCCCAGGTGTCCCGGCGCATCTACGAACTCTCCCGCGAGGTCATCGAGTTCCAGCGCGCCACCCGGCCGCTGCTGGAGATCATGAAGAGCCTGGAGGCCGGTTTCGGCAAGTACGGCACCGACGAGGAGCTCCAGCGCTACCTGCGCGACGTCGCCGACCACGCCACCTACGCCGCCGAGCGGGTCGACGGCTTCCGCCAGATGCTGCAGAACATCCTCACCGTCAACGCCACCCTGGTCTCCCAGCGCCAGAACGAGGAGATGAAGCAGCTCGCCGAGGCCGGCCACGCCCAGAACGACGAGATCAAGAAGATCTCCTCCTGGGCGGCCATCCTCTTCGCCCCCACCCTGATCGGCACCGTCTACGGCATGAACTTCGACGAGATGCCGGAACTGCACTGGGCCTTCGGCTACCCCTTCGCGATCGCCCTGATGGCCCTCGTCTGCACCAGCCTCTACCTGATCTTCAAGCGCCGCGACTGGCTCTGACGGCCCGCCGGTCCGGGGCCGGCGGGGACGCGCGGCGGCCGCTCCGGAGGACTGCCGCCGCGGCGGGTTCCCGGCCGGGTGGGGCGATATGACGGGCAGTCATGCCGAAGGGGCGGGCTGCGCGTGTCAACTCCCGGGGCGGCACTGTCGGGTCGGGTTCGGACGTTCACGAGGATGAGACCGCGCCGCCACGGGACCTTCTGAAGACGGAGAACGGATCCGCCTGCCGGTGCATGGGCCGGTGGTCGGTGTGCCTGCTAACTTCCGGACCATGGGATCACGTGGAGCACGTGGGATGGCGGCGCAACAGGCGATCGGGGGGATCCGGGAGCTCGCAGCGGCGGGGCTGACGGCCGAGAAGGTGTTCCGCAGAGCCGACGAACTGCTCCGCCCGCTCCTGGAGTACGACGCGGTCTGCTGGCACTCGGCGGACCCGGCGACCGGGCTGGTGACCTCGGTGCTGAGCGACGACCTCAGCCTCGCCGGGTTCGCGGACGCCGTGCGTCTGGAGGTGTGGGCGGACGACGTGGCGACGTTCCCCGCCATCCGTCGCAGCGGCGTCCGCGCGGAGACGCTCAGCCGGGCGACCAAGGGGCGGTTGGCGGACAGCGCGCGGTTCCGCGAGCTGATCGGCCCGGCCGGCTTCGGCGACGAACTGCGGGCGGTGTTCGACGCCCACGGCGGGATGTGGGGCTGCGCGGCGTTCATGCGGGCGGCCGACCGGGGGCCGTACCTGGCCCAGCAGCGCGAGTTCGCGGACCTGGCCGCCCGCCACCTGGGCAATGCGCTGCGGGCCTGCCACGTGCCGCCGGTCACCGGGGACGGCCGGTGGGAGACGGAGCCGGGCGGGCCGGGGGACGACGGCCCGGCCGTGGTGGTGCTCGGTCCGGCGAACCGGCCGCTCGCGCTCTCCGGCCCGGCGGAGGAGCTGCTGGGGCGGCTGGCCGACCCGAGCCGGACCTCGCTCGGCGTGCCGACGGCGTTCGCGGTGGCCGCCGAGCACGCCCGCCGGGCGGCGCGCGGACTGGCCGCGCCGCAGTGCAAGATCCGGGTGCAGGACGGCGGCGGCCGCTGGTACGTGCTGCACGGCTCGGCGCTCAAGGGCGGCAGCGAGGGCGAGGTGACGGTGGTGGCGACCCCGGCGACGCCCGCCGACGCGATGCCGCTCTACCTCTCCGCGTACGGGCTGACGGCGCGGGAGCAGGAGGTGGCGCTGCTGCTGGTGCGCGGGTGCGACACCCGGGACGTGTCACGGCTGCTGGCGATGAAGCCGTACACCGTGCAGGACCATCTGAAGTCGGTGTTCGCCAAGGCCGGGGTGGCGAGCCGCCGTGAGCTGGTCGCGCGGATCATGCTCGCGGGCGGGACGGCGTAGCGGCGCCACCGGGCCGGGCGGCCGGACCGGGTGGCCGTGGTGGGCACCGGTGCACGGGTGTACGTTCTGACGGGTCGGCGGGAACCACCGTTCGTTAGCTGACAACGGGGGGTCCCGCGGCGGGGCCCGCCGGGCCGTCCGGAGGGGGCCAGGGATGAGCATCGAGGAGACCGCGGGTTCGGCGGGCAGCGGTGAGGCCGGTACGGGCTCCGGCCCGACGAGTCGCTCGGCAAGTGGCCGGGCGAGTGGCCCGGTGGGCGGTCCGGTCGGCGGTCCGGCGAGTGGTCCGGTCGGCGCGGCGGGACCGGAAGCGGGGGAGGCGAGGGCCGTCGCCGCCCCGGTGGCCGCCGCGACCGCGACCGCCGCCGGGGGTCCCGGCGGCCCCGGCGGTCCGGGCGGCCCGGGCGGGCCGGAGGAGAACGGCGAGGACGGCCGGGAGGACGGCGCCGGCAGGGGCAGGGGCAGGCGCAGGAGGACGGCCAGGAAGAAGCGGCCGCTCTGGCAGGAGCTGCCGATCCTGATCGGCATCGCCCTGCTGCTCTCGCTGGGCATCAAGACCTTCTTCGTCCAGGCCTTCTCCATCCCCTCCGGCTCGATGCAGCACACGCTGGAGAAGAACGACCGGGTCCTGGTCGACAAGTTCACCCCCTGGTTCGGCGCCGAGCCGGAACGGGGCGAGGTGGTGGTCTTCAAGGACCCGGGCGGCTGGCTGGACACGGTGCCGCGGGAGAAGGGCAACGCCCTCGCCGAAGGCATCCGTACGGTCTTCAGCACCGTGGGCCTGCTGCCGTCCGACGACGAGAAGGACCTGATCAAGCGGGTGATCGCGGTCGGCGGCGACACGGTGGAGTGCCGCCAGGGCAGCCCGGTGAAGGTCAACGGGGTGGCGCTGGACGAGCCGTACCTCTTCCCGGGCTCGACGCCGTGCGACGACGCGCCGGTCGGCGAGGTGACCGTCCCCAAGGACCACCTCTGGGTGATGGGCGACCACCGCAACGACTCCCGCGACTCGCGCTTCCACGTCAACGAGCCGGGCAACGGCTTCGTCCCGGTGAAGAACGTGGTCGGCCGGGCGTTCGTGATCGCCTGGCCGCTGTCGCGCTGGGACACCCTGCCGGTGCCGGACACCTTCGACAAGCAGGGCCTGGCGTCGGGCGGCGCGCCGCGCGGCGAGGCCGGGCCGGCCGGGCCGTCGGCCCCGGAGGCCGTCGCGATGGCCGCGGTCGTCCCGTTCGCGCTCCGGGGGCGGCGCCGGGCCCGGCGGGCGGGGGGCGACGGCCGCTGACGTCCTCCGGTGCGGCCCGGGGGAGCCCGGTGCGCCGGGACGCACCGGGCGGTGGTTCGAGGCCACCGGGGCGGGATTGGACCTGTTCCGCTTCCGCCGCACCGGGCCAGCATGGGGGCATGAGCGACCACCACGGGCTGCGCCCCGAGAGCCGGATCGTCCACCCGCCCGTCGAGGAGGCGGCCGGCAGCCGCCCGCTTGGCGTGCCGCTGCACCAGGGCCACGTGTTCGCCTTCCCCGACAGCGACTCCCTCGCGGACGCCTTCGGCGGGCCCGACGGGGCGTACTTCTACAGCCGCTACGGGAATCCCACCGTCCGCTCGCTGGAACGCGCGGTGGCCGACCTGGAGGGTGGCGAGGAAGCGCTGGCCGCCGCCTCCGGCATGGGCGCGATCACCACCGTGCTGAGCGCGCTGCTCCGCTCCGGCGACCACGTGATCGCCCAGCAGAGCCTGTACGGCGGCACCTTCGCGGCGCTCGCCGACCTGGCCGCGCGCTGGGGCGTGAGCGTCACCCACGTGCGCGGCGACGATCCGCAGGAGGTGCGCGCCGCGCTGCGCCCGACCACCCGCCTGCTGTACCTGGAGACCGTCTCCAACCCCACCGCGCGCGTCACCGACCTGCCCGGGCTGATCGGCGCGGCCCGCGAGGCCGGCGTGCTCAGCGTGGTGGACAACACCTTCACCACCCCGCTGCTCTGCCGCCCGATCGAGCACGGTGCCGACCTCGTGATCCACTCGGCCACCAAGTACCTCGGCGGCCACTCCGACGTTCTCGCCGGGCTGGCCGTCTTCGCCGACGCCGAACTGCACCACCGCGTCTGGCACCACGCGGTGGAACAGGGCGCCGCGCTCGACCCGTTCGCCGCCTGGCTGACCCTGCGCGGCATGCAGACCCTGGGCCTGCGGGTCCGCCGGCAGAACGAGACCGCGCTCGACCTGGCCGGCCGGCTCGCCGCGCACCCGGCGGTCGCCCGCGTGCACCACCCGGGTCTGCCCGGCCACCCGGACCACGAGCGGGCCCGCCGGCTGCTGCCGGACGGCCAGGGCGGGGTGTTCGCCTTCGACCTGGCGGGCGGGCGGCAGGCCGCCCGCACCTTCGTCGGCGCCGTCCGGCTCGCCTCGCTCGCCCCCTCGCTGGGCGGCGTGCACACCCTGGTCCTGCACCCGGCCAGCACCTCGCACCGCCAGCTGTCGGACGACGAACTGGCCGCCGCCGGCATCGGCCCGGGCACCGTCCGGATCGCCGTCGGCATCGAGCACCCGGAGGACATCCGGGCCGATCTGGAGCAGGCCCTCGCGGGACTCTGAGCCGCCGCGACGCCGCCGCGACGACGCGACGACGCCGCAGCGAGGCGCTGCGGCGAGGCAGGGCCGGGCCGGGGCCGGGGACATCCCAGGATCGTGGGATGTCCCCGTGACGGCGGAGGCTGCCAGGATTCGGCGCACGGAGCCGACCCCCGATCGGGCGCCCGGGCCTCCACCGCGCGTCGTCCGCGCGGAGCCGGCGCCGCAGCGCCCGCCCGTCTCGAAGGAGTGAGTCACACCCATGAGGATTCGCCGACTGGCCGCCGCCGCGGCCGCCGCGGCCGTGCTGGCCCCCGTGCTCGTCCTGGCCACCGGGACCCAGGCGAGTGCCTATCCCCGGCCGCTGTCGAAGATGGAGCGCTGCACGGCGGCGTGGAACGTCAACTACTGGGCCGGCGGCGAGGCCTTCGCCCGCACCCAGTGGGCCGCCTGTATGGCCTGACCCGACCGCGCGGGCCCCGGCAGCGGCCGGGGCCCGCCGGGCCGCCGGGGCCCTCAGCGGCACGCGCCCGGGGGCTCGACGGAGCGGACCGCCCCTCCAGGGCTCGTCCTACCACCCCGTCGTCCGTCCGGAGGGCGGGCGGGCGTCGTCCGGGCGCGTGCACCGCAGGGCGGAGGCGGGGGCACCTCCTCGCCGGAGGCCGGGGGGCGTCGCCCGGCAGGCGGGGGTGTGAGGACGGGTCCTACGGCCGCTGCCGGGGCCGGGCCGCCAGGACGGCGATGTCGTCCTCCGCCGGGCCGGAGGTGTCCGGGCCGACGCCGCGCAGCGCGGCGTCCAGCAGGTCGTCCAGCGACCCGGCGGCGGGCAGGCGCAGGGCGGCGAGGCGGGCCAGCGACACGTCGATGTCCTCCCCGCGCCGTTCCACCAGGCCGTCCGTGTAGAGCAGCAGGGTCTCGCCCGGCAGCAGGTCGCGCCCGGTCTGCTGATAGCCGCCGAGCCCGGTGCCGAGCGGGGGCCCGGTGGGGATCCGCAGCAGTTCGGTGGGCCGCCCGGGCGCGATCAGGGCCGGTGGGAGGTGGCCCGCGCTGGAGAACGTCCAGCGGCCCCGGCCAGGGTCGGCGAGGGCGAGCAGACAGGTGGCCGGCCGGGCGGACTCGTTGGCGGCGATCACGGTGTCCAGCTGACGCAGGATCCGGTGCGGCGGAAGGTCCGTCCCGGCGACGTCGCGCAGGGTGGCGCGGTAGCTGCTCATGTCGACCGCCGCCTCGACGCCGTGGCCCATGACGTCGCCCATGACCAGCAGCGTCCGCCCGAACGGCAGCCGGACGGTCTCGTACCAGTCGCCGCCGACCACCGAGCTGGCGCCGGACGGCAGGTAGCGGGAGGCGAGTTCGAGGTTCTGGTGCGGATGGCCGGGCTCGCTGAGCAGGGCGCGCTGGAGGTCGAGCGCGATGCCCTGGGAACGGCTGTAGCGGCGCGCGTTGTCGATGCCGGTGGCGGCGCGTGCGGCGAGGTCGCCGACCAGCACCGCGTCGTCGGGCCCGAAACCGGGGGAGGCGGCGGTGCGGGCCAGCGTCAGCAGTCCGACCACCCGGCCGCGTGCGGTCAGCGGCACCACCAGCAGCGAGCTCACCCCGGCGGCGCGGTACGCGGCGGCCGAGGCCTGGTCGGGCGCGGCCCCGGCCAGCTCCCCGGCGGTGCGCGGCGCGAGCAGTACGGCGACCCCGGAGGCCAGCGCGCGGGCGGCCACCGATCCCTCCCGGTGGCGCACCGACTCCCCGGGGCGGGGCAGGCGGTCGGCGGCCGGGCGCAGCCCGTCCGCGAGGTCGAGCGCGGCCCGGTGGAAGCGGCGCCCCGGGGTGCGACCGGTGCGGGCGTCGGCGTCCGGCGGCTGCACGTCGACGGTGGCGAGCTCGGCCAGCCGGGGAACGGCGAACGCGGCCAGCTCGGCGCAGGTGGTGCCGACGTCCAGCGTGGTGCCGATCCGCTCGGCGGCGGCCTCCAGGAGGGCCAGGCGCGTCCGGGCCCGGGCCAGTTCGTGCCGCAGGTCCTGGACCGGCTCGGGGTCGTCCAGCACCAGGACCAGGACGCCGGTGACGCGGCCGCCGGAACCCAGCGGCCGGTACCGCACCCGCAGGCCGGCCGGTACGGGCGGGCCCGGACCGTCCGGCGCGCCGGTGGCGCACTCGCGGTCGCGCCCGTCGGCCAGGACGCGGCCCAGCGTGGCGACGGCGCCCGCGAACGCCGTCGCCCCGGCGGGCCGGCCCAGCAGGTCGGCCCGGCGCAGGCCGGTGACCGTGGTGAACGCGGGGTTGAGGTAGCGCCAGCGCAGGTCCGCGTCGAGCAGGGCCACTCCGGCCGGCAGGACGTCGATCAGCTCACCGATCGGATCCGGGTCGTCGCTGTCGGTGGTTCCGGCGCCCGTGGCGGCGAGCGCGGCGGCCGCCGCCGCGAGCGCCGCCCTGTCCGCGCCCGCCGTGGTGCCGCCCTCTCCTCCGTCGTCGTGCCCGAACCGCATGGCTCCATGATCACGCGTCGGGGCGCGGCACGCCCACGCAGTGGCCGGTGGTTGACCGGTCGGCGGGTTTCCGCTAGAGGCCCGCCCGGGGGTCGCTCAGGCCCCGGCCGGCCGCTTGAGCTTGGCCCAGACGCGCTCCAGCGCGGCGATGTCGGCGTCGTCGAGGCGGTCGTCGAAGACCTCGGCGAGCGCCGTGCGACGGGTCGCGTCGGCGGCCGCGAACAGCTGCCGGCCCTCCGGCGTCAGCGCGATCCGCACCGAGCGGGCGTCGGTGGGGGAGGGGGCGCGCTCGACCAGGCCGCGCGCCTGCAGCGCGTCGGCGACCCGGGAGACCTGACTGCGGCTGAGCAGCGTCTTGGCGCCCAGGTCGGAGGCGGCCACCGGCCCGTCCTGGGCGTGCAGCCAGAGCATCACCTCGAACCAGGAGAGCGGCAGGTCGTGGGCCCGGGTGAGGGCCTGGTCGACCCGGGTGCTCAGGGTGGTGCCGGCCCAGACCAGGCCGTAGAAGGCGTGGTCGCGGGCGGTGAGGTCTCCCAGGGTGAGGTCGGTGCGCTGCGCCATGCCGATCAGCCTACCTTTTTGCGTGTGCGTGCACGCATCCTGCTATGGTGTGTGTGCATGCACATAAATCCTGGGAGAAGGAGCCGCCGTGACCGGCGACCGCATCGACCGCATCGTCCTCATCACCGGCACCTCCAGCGGCATCGGTCTCGCCGCCGCGGTGGCCGCCGCCCGTGCCGGTTTCCGCGTCGTCGCCACCATGCGCGACCCCGGGCGCCGCGGCGCGCTGCTGGAGGCCGCCGGGGCGGCCGGGGTCGCCGGCCGGGTGGAGGTCGCCCGGCTCGACGTCACCGACGCCGGGTCCGTCGCCGCGTGCCTGGCGGGAGTGCTCGACCGTCATGGCCGGCTGGACGCCGTGGTCAACAACGCCGGTGCCGGGCGGGTCGGCACCGTCGAGCAGGACGGCCTCGGCCCGGTCCGCGAGGCCATGGAGGTCAACTACTTCGGCGTGGTCGAGGTGACCCGTGCCGCCCTGCCGCACCTCCGGGCGAGCGGTGGGCGGGTGGTGACCGTGACCAGCGTCGGCGGGGTGGTCGGCCAGCCCTTCAACGAGGCCTACTGCGCGGCGAAGTTCGCCGTGGAGGGCTTCATGGAGTCGCTCGCCCCGGTCGCCGCGACCGTCGGGGTCACCGTCACCGTCGTCGAACCCGGCGCGGTGGCCAGCGAGTTCGTCGCCAGCCAGGGCATCGACCTGCCCGCCCTGCTGGAAGCCGCCGGCCCCTACGCGCCCGCCCTGGACGCCTATGCGGCGCGCACCCGGGCCGCCTTCGACCAGGCGCAGACCCCGGAGCAGGCCGCCGGGGCCGTGCTCGACGCCCTCACCGCCGAACGGCCGCCGTTCCGCCTGCAGACCTCCGAGCGCGCCCGCGCCTTCGTCGGTGCCAAGCTCGCCGACCTCGACGGCTCCGCCGTGCAGGGCCTCACGGCCGGCTGGGTGGCCTGAGCCGGCGGTCGGCACCCCTCGGGGGCGCGGGTGAACGGCCGGCGCGGGAAGCGTGAAGTGAGTGTCGTCATGTTCACCTGAGGATCATTGACCCGCCGTCGGCGCTGCTGGAACGATGCGTGGCTGTGACGACGCGCGTCAACCCTCTCTCCCGCCGGCTGGTCGCGCCGTTACGGTGGGCGGCCCTGCTGTCGCCGCTGGTGTCGGCCGGAGTGACCTCGACATGACGGAACCGATGCCCGGGACGGCGGCGCCCGCACCGGCCGGGGCCGGACGCGGGCCGGGGCTGCCGGCCCCGCTGGCGGCCCTGTGGAGGGTGACGGACGGCCTGATGACCGAGGCCGGTGTGACGGTGTACCCGGCCGGGTGCATCGGCGAACGCAACGCCACCTACGAGGTCGCGCGGTACGCCCCGGGCTTCGTCCTCGTCGGCGACGACAGCGGCGGCCGGGGGTTCCTCCTGCGCACCGACGACCCGGGCTCCGCCGTGTACGCGTCGGACCTGGGCGATCTGGAGCCCGGGGACTTCGAGGTCGAGTCCGCGGACTTCGCGTCCTGGATCGAGTCGCTCCGTCCCGGGCTCCTCCGCTGACCGAGGCCGTTCACGGCCCACGACCGCCGTGCCGGTCACAGCCTCGCGCGGACGGCTGTGACCGGCACGGCCACCCCGGGGCCCGGCGCCACCCGGGCCCCGGGGCCCGAGGTCAGGCGCCGCCGAGCACGACGAGCTGCCGGGTCGCCCGGGTCATCGCGACATAGCGGTCGACCGCGCCCGCGACGCCCGCACCGAAGGACGCCGGCTCGACGAGCACCACGAGGTCGAACTCCAGCCCCTTCGCCAGCTCCGGCGTGAGCGCCCGGATCCGGGGCGTCTCCCGGAACTCCGCGCGGCACGTCGCCCCGAACTCCGCCGTGAACGCCGCGTCGCCGATCACACAGGCCGTGCCCTCGGCGTGCGCGTCCAGCCAGGCGCCGAGCACGCCGTCCAGCTCCGCGACCGTCCCGCGGGTGACCGGCACCCCGCTGCGCCGGACCGAGGTGGGCACGTTGGCGTCCGGCAGCGCGGCCCGGATCACCGGCTCGGCCTCGGCCATGACCTCCTCCGGCGTGCGGTAGTTGACGCTCAGCGAGGCGACCTCGGTGCGGTCCAGGCCGATCCGCGCCAGGCGCTCCTGCCAGGACTCGGTGAAGCCGTCCCGGGCCTGGGCGCGGTCCCCGACGATGGTGAAGCTCCGGGACGGGCAGCGCAGCAGCAGCATCTGCCACTCGGCGTCGGTCAGCTCCTGCGCCTCGTCCACGACGATGTGGGCGAACGGTCCGGCCAGCCGGTCCGGGTCGTCGGCGGGCAGCGCGCTCCCGTCGACCAGGGTGTCCTTCAGGTCCTGGCCGCGCAGCATGGTGACCGCCGCCTCGCCGTCGTCGTCGGCCGCGAGGATGTCCGTGATGACGTCGGCCATCCTGGCGCGCTCGGCGGCGACGGCGGCCTCCTGGCGGCGCTTGCGCCGGGCGGCCTCCGGGTCGCCGAGCCGCTGCCGCGCGGCGTCCAGGACCGGCAGGTCGGAGACCGTCCAGGCCTGCGCCTCGGCGCGCTGCAGCCGGCGCACCTCGTCGGGGGTGAGCCAGGGAGCGCACAGCCGCAGGTAGGCGGGCACCGTCCACAGGTCGCCGACCACGTCGGCGGCCTCCAGCAGCGGCCAGGCGCGGTTCAGGGTGGTGACCAGTTCCTCGTCGCGTCGCAGCGAGCGCAGGAAGGTCTCGACCGGGATGTCCTCGCCGCCGTCCACCTTGGCCAGCAGCAGTTCGGCCAGCTCCGCCCAGATCTCCTCGCGCGCCTCGTTGTGCGGGGTGCCGGGACCGGGTGCCTCGAAGGCCTCCGCCCAGTCGTCGGCGCTCAGCCAGAGGTCCTCCCAGTCCGTCGAGACGGTCACCCCCTCGCCCGGGGGCTCCTCGTAGATCCGGACCGCCTGCTCCACCGCCCGCACCATCTCCGCCGAGGACTTCAGCCGCGCCACCTCGGGATCGCGCTCGACCGCGGCGTCCGCGCCCTCGGCGACCAGCTCCCGTACGGTGCAGGTCCGCACGCCCTCCTCGCCGAGGCTCGGCAGCACGTCGGCGACGTAGTCCAGGTAGGGCTGGTGCGGTCCGACGAACAGCAGGCCGCCGCGGCGGTGACCGAGCCGGGGGTCCGCGTACAGCAGATAGGCGGAGCGGTGCAGGGCGACCACCGTCTTGCCGGTGCCGGGACCGCCGTCGACGACCAGCGCGCCGCGCGAGCCGGCCCGCACGATGGCGTCCTGGTCCGCCTGGATGGTGGCCAGCACGTCCCGCATCCGCGCCGAACGGCTGCCGCCGAGGGTGGCGACGAACGCGGACTGGTCGTCGAGGGCGGCGTGCCCCTCCAGGCCCTCGGCGGCGAACACCTCGTCCCAGTAGTCGGTGATCCGGCCGTCCGTCCAGCGGTAGCGGCGCCGGCTGGCCAGGCCCATCGGGCCCGCGTGGGTGGCGGCGAAGAACGGCTCGGCGGCCGGCGAACGCCAGTCGATCAGCAGCCGGCGGCCCTCGCTGTCGGTCAGGCCGAGGCGGCCGATGTACACCGGGGCCCCGCCGTCCGCCGGGACGATCCGGCCCAGGCACAGGTCCAGGCCGAAGCGGCGCAGCGCGCGCAGCCGGCCGGTCAGGCGGTGGACCTCCGCGTCCCGGTCCATCGCGGCCCGGCCGGCGCCGCCGGGCGCCCGCAGGGCGGCGTCGAGCTGGTCGGAGACCTCGGTGACCGCCCGCTCCAGGCTCTCCGCGACGGCGGCGAAGTGCCGCTCGTCCTGGGCGACCAGCGCCGGGTCGGCCTTGGCGGAGAGACGGCCGGAGAGGTCGAACACGCTGGTGGCGAGGGTGGTCAGGGACGTCATGGCAGTGGCTCCGGTCCTGGATTCCGACACATGCTGATGCACTGCGCAAAGCTCCCGAGTGTGCTGGTTCCGGCTTCGGTCGACGATTGTGCGCCAGGACCGGGGCCTTGCGGCAAGACCCCCCGTGCGCTATACGTTGAGAGTGGCAAGGAGAGCGTGACGCCCTTCCGCCCCTGCCTCCTCCCCCTCCTCCGGTACCGGCCCCGCGCGCGGAAACCCCCCGGTGAGCGACGTGACGACCGGTCATACTGGCTGGTGCCCCGGGCCCGGGCGCCGACCGGCGCACCCCGGGACCGACCGCGCCCCCAGAACCCGTGCCCCAGACCAGTACCGCAGACCAGTACCGCAGACCCGTGCCCCCGACCGGCGTGCCGGACCGGCGGGCCGGCCCTGCGCCCCAGACCGGAGGACCCGATGAGCCGCGACCTGCCGACCACCGTTCCGCCGGGCCCCGCACCGGCGCAGCCGTGGAACCGGCAGCGGTTGCGCAGCAACAACGAGTGGCTGCTGCTCGAACGGCTGCGCCTCGGCGGCCCGTCCTCGCGCGCCCAACTCGCCCGCGACACCGGCCTGTCCAAGCCCACCGTCTCCGCCGCCCTGGCCGCCCTCGAACACGCCGGACTGGCCCGCGAGGCCGGCCGGTTCATCCCCGAGCGCGGGCGCTCCGCCGTCCTGTACGAGCCCGATCCGCTCGCCGGGCACGTCCTCGGCGTCGACATCGGCCGGGCCCGGCTGCGGGTCGCCGTCGCCGACCTCGCCGGGGACATCGTGGCCCGCCGTGACGTCCCCAACGAGGGGCGGACGGCGGACGCCGTCGCCGACGCGGTGGTGGCCGCCGCCCGCGAGGCCACCGACGAGGCCGGTGTGACGGCGGCGGACATCGTGCATGCGGTGATCGGCACGCCCGGCGTCTGGGACGAGCAGCGGCGCGGCGTGCGGTACGCCACCAGCCTGCCGGGCTGGGGCAGACCCGGGCTCTTCGACCGGATAGCGGACGGGCTGTCGACCACGATCACCGTCGGCAACGACGCCAACCTCGCCGCGCTCGGCGAGTACACGCTCGGCGCGGGCCGGGGGAGCGGCAGCCGGATGTTCGCCTACGTGCTGGTCGGCACCGGCCTCGGCGTGGGCGTGGTCAAGGACGGCGAGCCGCTGGTCGGCGCGCACGGCGCGCTGGGCGAAGTGGGCCTGGTCCCGCTCCCGCCGTCCCCCGACGGGACGCCCGGCGGCACCGTCGAGCAGGCCGCGGCGGCGGACGCCGTCGTCCGTACCGCCCTCGACCTCGGGATGACCGGTCCGCTGACGGCCAAGGAGGTCTTCGACGCGGCGCGGTCCGGCGACCCGCTGGCGGGCGCCGCGGTGCAGCGTGCGGCCGGTCAACTCGCCTACGCGGTGGCGGTGCTGTCGGCCGTTCTGGACCCGGACCTGATCGTCCTGGGCGGCGGCATCGGAGGCAGCGCCGACCTGCTGCTCGACCCCCTCGGCCGGACGCTGCAGCACCTCAGTCCGATGCGCCCCACCCTCGCGCCGAGCAGCCTCGGCGAGGAGGCCGTCCTCCTGGGCGCCGTCGCCACCGCCCTCGACCGCGCCCGGCCCGAGGTCTTCGAACGGCGCTCGGCGCTGGTGGACTGAGTGACCGGCGGACCGGGCGGGCGGCGGGTCGGGTGGGCGGCGGGTCGGGCGGCCGGGATTCCTTTTCCGTTTCCGGTCAGGTCGT
The DNA here is from genome assembly GCF_042884635.1 of Kitasatospora sp. NPDC058115. Taxonomy (NCBI): domain Bacteria; kingdom Bacillati; phylum Actinomycetota; class Actinomycetes; order Kitasatosporales; family Streptomycetaceae; genus Kitasatospora; species Kitasatospora sp. NPDC058115. Next base: position 180,080 of record NZ_JBHVTL010000009.1, on the reverse strand, counting down.
GAAATCACCGCCCGCCGTTCCGAGGATCAGCCGGGAGGGGGCGATCGGCGTGTCGAATCCGATCGCGGCGACGACGAAGAAGGAGATGCCGATACCGAAGGCGACCGAATGCGGCTGGTCGAGGTTGAACGTGTTCTGGCCGTCCAGTCCGCCGCGGTGGTCGCCCTCGAAGGCGAGGTTCTCGAATTGCTGGACGGGCGCGGAACCGTCCCACACGTGGAGCCGGGTGACCTGCCCGAATCCGACGTCCGTGCTGAACAGGATGAAGACCCTGACCAGGTTGGTCCGCACGTCGTCGACGATCACCGGCGTGGGCACGGTGATGTGGAACCAACTGGTCTTTCCCGGCGTGATGTCGACGTCGGAGCCCCACCCGAAGTGCCCGTTGCGGCTGAGATTCTCGGGATTCTCCACCGTCATGGCGTTCCCGTGGATCCAACTCGCTTGCAACGCCACAAGACCCACCTCCTAGGCAGGTTATGTCTTTTTTCTTTCAGTCTCACACTCCGGAGTCGCGGCTTTCAAGGGCCGGACCCCGCCTACTTTCCGCTGCCGAAATCCGATGACCGATTCGGAGAGTAATGCCCGCCCGGTGGTGGGGACGGGTGGTCTCGTCGAACGCCCGCGCCTGGGGCACTCTTGTCGTGCCGTCATGGACGGATCCCGTCCGGCCCCGCCTGCGGCACCGAGATCCAGGAGGTCCCGTGTCCCGTCACACCGCGAGGGAGATCGGCGGCTGCGAGGAACTGCGGGCCCGCTGCGGGGGCGACGCGCTGTGCCTGTGGGCGGCGCAGGGCCTGGACGGGCGCAGCCGGGCCTGGTCGAGCGACGACGGCCGTGCGGTGGTCGTCGCCGGGGCGGACCTGCTGGCCCGGGCGCGGGCGGTGGTGTGGGGAGCCCCGGACGCGGCGGTCCCGTTGCTGCGGCAGGTGATGGCCGGGGCGGGGCCGGCGTGCCGGCCGCTCGGCGACCGGAGCCTGATCGAGGCGGTCGTCCGGGAGATCCCGGGGCTGACGGCGTCCGGACCCTTCGGCTGGATGGACCGGCACGGCCCGCCGGATGACGGCCTGCCGGATGACGGTGGGGCGGAGGACGGTGGGGCGGGCTGGCTCCCGGCGGGTGCGCTGGGCGAGGTGGGGCGACTCGTCCGCACGAGCTTCCCGGATTCCTACGCGAAGCCGGGGGTGCCCGGCGTCGAGCGGTGGGCGGGGGTGCGGGACTCCGCGGGCCGGCTGGCGGCGGTGGGGGCGTTCGCCTGGTGCGCGCCCACGGTCGGCTTCCTCTCCGGTGTCGCCGTGCACCCGGCGGCGCGCCGGCGCGGGTTCGGGCGGCAGGTCGGCGGCTTCCTCGTCGCCGAGGCGCTGAAGGCCCACGGGTCGGTGGCGCTGATGGTGGACGACTGGAACGACGCCGCCCGCGGGCTCTACGAAGGCCTCGGCCTGCGGTACCGCCCCCTGGGCGCGGCGTCGGTCCGCGGGTGAGCGGTGGCTGATTCCCGTCGCAGGCATGGCTGGGATTGGCGGTATGTGATCAGACCTGTTCATTGATCGACGCTCCGTGATCGGCAGGTCTCGATCTGCTTACAAGTGCTTGAACTATGGACAGATCGTGTGGCCGGTCTGGTTGACTCGCGAACCTCTTTCAAACGGAACGGAGCGTTCACGTCCATGCCTTCACGGATGCGCGGCGGTCGTCGCGGCCTGGCCGCCGTCGCCGGACTCGTCTTCACGGTCGGCCTCGCGCTGACCGGTTGTGACCCCACGACCGGCGACACCGCCACCGTCGCGGCCACCACGCCGGCGGTCACGGCCGCGGTCACCACCCCGGCGGCGCCGCCCGCACCGGCGACTCCCACGCCGGAGCTGACGCCCGCACCGGTCGCCCCGCCGGTCGCCCCGCCGGTGGAGACGCAGCCGCCGGCGCCGGAGCCGCCCGCCGCCGCGCCCGCGCCGACCACCCCCGCGGCGCCGCCGAAGGCGCAGCCGACCAGGACCGCCGCCCCCGCCGCCACCCCCAAGCCGCAGCCGACGCCCACCAAGGCCGAGCCGCAGCCCAAGGTCACGACCGCCCAGCCGCCGACCGACCCCGACCCGGCGCCCGCCGAGACCAAGGCCGCGGCGGCCACCGGTGACTGCGAGATCAAGTCCAACGCCGGCAACTGCTACAAGGCGGGCCAGTTCTGCCGCAACGACGACCTCGGCAGGAGCACCCACGAGGCGAGCGGCCGGGTGATCACCTGCCGGATGGTCAGCGGCAAGCCGCACTGGCAGGCGTGAGCCCGGCCCGGGTCCCCGGCGGCTCAGGGCCGTTCGGCGAGCGTGCTCCAGAACAGCCGCTCGTACGCCTGTAGCAGCCGGCCGTACTCGCGGGCGGCGTCGAGGTCCGGACCGGCGGTCGATCCCGCCGGTCCGAGCGCCTCGGCCGCCGCCCGCTCCAGCGCGGTCGCGGGCTGCGCGAAGAAGTCGAAGAACGCGCACGCCTCGTCCCCGAACCCGTGGAACCGGCGCAGCGCCGCGGCCAGCGTGGCGCAGTACCCGCCCCAGGCCGCGAAGTTGGCCACCAGCGCCGCCGCCACGGCGGGCGGCCGCCCGTTCAGCGCCAGCCACGCCAGATACGCCGGGTAGGCCTGGCACCCCGGCAGCGGCGCCTGCGCGGCAGCCGGTCCGCAGGCCGCCGCCAGCGCGGGCAGCGTGCGCAGCGCGGCGCTCTCGCCGTCCGCCAGCCCGGCGAACCACGCGCCCAGCGGCTCGTCCGCGCACCGGGTGGCGAGCAGCAGCAGACTGCGCCGGTCGGAGGTGATGACCCGCCGCTGCTGCGCCGCCAGCTCGGCGAGCACCGTGAGCCGCCCCCGGCCCGCCGCGAACTGCGCCACCACCTCGGGCGGTTCCTCGCCGCTCGGGGTCAACTCGTCCCGTAGCCCGCGCAGGTGCCGCTCGGCAGCGAGCTCCGGCTGGTTCGGCTGGTCGGTCGGCATGCACGGCCTCCGCATCGTCGGTCCGCCCCCGGCTCCATTCCTACCCGCCCCGGCCCCTTCGGCGGCACCGCCGTCCCGGTGGATCACCGGCCGGCGTGCGCGCCCGGCAGCGCGGCGGGACGATGGAAGCGACGGGGGATCCGTGGGACGCGGCGTCCCGGCCGACGCGGGACGGCGGGAAGGACATCCGGCATGGCTACCGTGACGAAGGACGACCCGACCTGCAGCGCGGAGATCATCTTCACCGGCAACATCGGCCTCCGTCCGTTCATCGAGAATCCCGACACGCTGCTCCCGCCGCCCCACGCCACGGCGGTGCTGAACATCGACGTGCTGGCGGCCACCGGGTTCGAGAACACGCTCTTCGAGGACATCGAGGTCGTCCTGGAGATCAAGGGCCCGCCCGGCGTCCGGTTCGTGGAGTACTCGGAGCGCCCCAACTGGCACTGGGGCAACCCCGACGGCGCCGGCGGCTGGGTGGAGGTCCTCCGGGGCACGCCCACCACGCGCCTGCGCATGCGGCTGGACGAGGGCAAGCTGCTCCGCCCCGCCCCGGTCGACGGGCTCACCTTCTACACCGGCCTGTCCGCATTCCCGGTCGACGGCACGCTCGACCTCGCTGCGGTGGCCACGGCGCGGCGGGTCACCGAGACGGCGCAGACCTGCTCCATCGAGGTCACGGGCCTGAAGGAGGGCGAGACGCTCCGCGGACGGCGGAGCTGAGCGGTCGCGCGGGACGCGCGCGGGCAGGCGGCAGGGGACACGGGCCGCCCGGACCGGGCCAACCGTCGCCGGGCCGGGTGGAGCCGAGTTCTGCGGCCCGCCCCGGGCTTCCGTGCGACAGCCGCGCGTAGGTCTTCGGGTTCTCCTCGGCCGGCCGGCGCAGGGCGGCGGCAGCCCGGGCCCCGGGCGCGGTGCCGTCGTCCGGGATGTCCCAGCTGAACCGGAGGGCCCGGTCGGGCCGTTCCGGTGTTCCGGACGCCGGGCCCGGCAGGTACGAGAAGGTGACCACGGTGGTGCCGGGGTCGTCGAGGCCGGTGCCGACCCGGCCCGGGCGGGCGTCCCACCGGCCCAGCAGGTCCGGACGCTCGATCGGCCCCGCCCCGATCGGGCGGGCGACGGTGCGGGCCGGCCATGACCAGGGGCGGTCGCTCCCGGCCCTCGCGACCTCCGCGTCGTAGAGCCGGGCGTCGAACCGGTAGGACGACAGCCCGGGTCCGCCGGGCCCGGCCGCGGTCCGTCTCCGGTCCTCCCGCACCACCTGGTCCCCGTCCCGCCGGATGGTGACGTGGAGGGCGCCGCAGCACCCCTCCGTGCAGGACACCTCGGCGAGCCGCACCTCGCGGGCGTGCGCCCCGGCCCGCAGCAGGCCGTCGTCCGGCAACGGCCCCGGCCCCGCCCGCAGCCCCGAGCGGGGCCGTCGACGAGCACCCGGGTCTGCCGCGCCCGTGCCCGTGCCCCGGCCCGTCCCTGTGCCCCGGCCCGTGCCCACCGTGCACTCCCGGGGCACCACCCGTGCGCCCACGGGCACGTCCGCCCGCCCGGCCCGGCCTAGGGTCCGAATCCGAACCCCCGACCCCCACCCGCAACGGACCGGTATGAGCACCATGACCACCCCCGCCCGGCGCCCGGCGGACGACTCGGCGTGGGCCCCGCTCGCGGGCCGCGTCTTCCGCGCCCTGTGGATCGCCCAACTCGTCTCCAACGTCGGCAGCTGGATGCAGACCGTCGGCGCCCAGTGGCTGCTGGTCGGCCACGACGCCGCCCTGCTGGCCCTGGTGCAGACCGCCGCGAGCCTGCCGGTCGTCCTGCTGGCGCTGCCCGCCGGCGTGCTGGCCGACCGCCGCGACCGGCGCTCGGTGCTGGTCGCCGCGCAGGTCGTGATGCTCCTCGTCGCGACCGTCCTCGCGGTGCTGGCCTTCGCCGGTGCGCTGACCCCCGGCCCGCTGCTCGGCCTCACCTTCCTGCTCGGCTGCGGCACCGCCGTGATGGGCCCGGCCTGGCAGGCCGTCCAGCCGGAGCTGGTGGAGCGCCGGCAGCTGGGGCAGGCGGCGGCGCTCGGCGCCGTCAACATGAACCTGGCGCGGGCGGTCGGCCCGGCGGTCGGCGGCGCGGTGGTCGCGGCGGCCGGCGCGGGCTGGGTGTTCGCCTTCAACGCCGCCTCCTACCTCTGCGTCCTGGTGGTGCTGCTGCGCTGGCACCGGACGGCGCCCCAGGACGGACCGGCCGGCGGGGCCGAAGGCCTGCTGGCGGCCGTGCACGCGGGGCGCCGCTACATCCGGTACGCGCCGGGGGTGCGGCGGGTGCTGCTGCGCACCGCGCTGTTCGTGCCCGGTGCGGGCGCGCTCTGGGCGCTGCTGCCGCTGGTCGCGCGCCGCTCGCTGGGCCTCGGCCCGGGCGGCTACGGCCTGCTGCTCGGGGCGGTCGGCGTCGGCGCGGTGGGCGGGGCGTTCGCGCTGCCGCTGCTGCGGCGCCGGCTCGGGGCGAACGGCACCCTGGTCGCGGGGACGATCGCCCTCGCCGGGGTGCTGGCGGTGCTGGCGACCGTCCGCCTGCCCTGGCTGGTCGGCCTCGCCCTGCTGCCCGCCGGCGTGGCCTGGATCGGGGTGCTGTCCACCCTCAACGCGGCGGTCCAGACCCGGCTGCCCGGCTGGGTGCGGGCCCGTGGCCTGGCCGTCCAGCTGCTGGTCTTCCAGGGCGGCCAGGCCCTGGCGGCCCCGCTGTGGGGGGTGCTGGCCGAGCGTCACGGACCGGGCGTCGCGCTGCTGACCGCCGGCGCGGTGCTGCTGGCGGGGGCGGTGGGCGCCCGCCGGCTGCCGCTGTACGACGGCGACGGGGTCGACCCGACGCCCTCCGGCCACTGGCCGCGGCCGCCCCTGGTGGTCGAACCGGCCCACGCGGACGGACCGGTGCTGGTCACCGTCGAGTACCGGGTGGAGCCGGAGCAGCGGGCCGCCTTCACCGGGCGGATGCGCCGGGTCGCCGCCTCGCGCCGCCGCACCGGCGCCCTCAGCTGGGGCCTCTACCAGGACGGCGGCGAGCCCGAGCGGTTCGTCGAGACCTATCTCGTCTCCTCCTGGGCGGAGCACCTGGCCCAGCACGACGGCCGGCTCACCGCCGCCGACCGCCGCGACGAGGAGGAGGCCCGCTCCCTGCTGCGCCCGGGCACCGCGCCCGCGGTGACGCACGCCTTCGACGTCTCGGCCGGCCCGCTCCCGCCGGCCACGGGCACCCGGGACCCCGGCCCGTCGGCGGCTTGAGGATCTGCGGCAGGACACGGTCCGAACGGATCACCGTGAAGGCCGGGGGCGGCTCCCCGGGCGGCGCCGCAGGCGGCGAAGCGCCCCGACGGCGACGATCAGCCAGACGGCCGCCGCCACCCAGAGCAGCGCCCGGCCGAGCGGCTCCAGCCAGTCCACCCGGGCGGCGGTGGCGGTCGACAGCGCCGCCACCGCCGTCATGCCCAGCGGGAAGACCGTCGACCAGCGCCGCAGGTCGTAGCGGAGCCGGGGCCGCAGCAGCTCGGCGACGGCCAGCACCGCGTACCAGGCCAGCGCGACGCCGAGCAGCACCAGCGTCACCACCCGCAGCGCGGTGTGCGCGCCACCGCTCCACACCCCGCAGGCGAGCAGCTTGGACGCGGCCAGCGCGGAGATCGCCATCGCCCCGCCGGCCACCCAGTGGTCGCCCGCCCCCTCCGTCACCTGGCGCAGGTCGAAGCGGAACAGCGCGTCCCCGTACAGGAGCAGGCCGAGCACGAAGACCGGCAGCGCCGCCCGGGCGAGCCAGTCGGCGGTGTGCGGGGCGAGGGTGGCGGCGAGCACGGCCAGGCCCTGGGTGGCGACGCAGATCAGGAAGGCCGCGCCCGGCAGCCTGCGGCCGAGGTGGCGCAGCACGGAGGTCAGCAGCACCGGCCAGGCGAGGGCCGCGACGACGAGCAGCGCCTCGGCGGCCGCCGTCCGGCCCAGCTGGTCCACGCGCACGCCGAGCACGGTCGTGGCGGCGACCGCGGTGAGCGCGGGCGGAGTCTGCGAGCGGGCCGTCCAGCCGCCGGGGTCGCCGAGCAGCAGGGCGGTGAAGGCGAGCGCCAGCAACAGCCAGAGCACGCCGGCGATCCAGAGGTCCGCGATCGACAGGGCGTCGAAGCCGGCGAGGTGGAAGCCGACCGAGATGATGCCGGTCGCCATCACCGCCGCGCCGGTCGCCGGCGGGACCGCGTCCCACCGCGGGCGGCTCCGTACGTTCATGGCTCCATCGCAGCGCCCGGGCGGGGACCCGGCCACCGGACGCGCCCGGACCGGGGCGCCGGTCGACGGCCGGTCACCCGGCAGGACCCCTCCGGGGTGCAGCGGTGCGGCCGGGCGGTTTCGATGGGCACACGGTCCGGCCCGGAAGCGGAGGGTGCCACGTGCGGGAGCCGACGAGCGAGTCCGGGAGCGCGGCGACGAGCGAGCCCGGTGCCGCGTTCCTCAGGGCGGGCCGGTTCTTCCGCCCCGGGACGCCCGCACCGGACCTGCACAGCGTCCGGCTGACCGGCGGGCGGGCGGCGGACGCCTTCTACCGGGACCGCTGGAGCCACGACAAGGTGGTGTACTCCACCCACGGCGTCAACTGCACCGGCTCCTGCCGCTGGAAGGTCTTCGTCAAGGACGGCATCATCACCTGGGAGACCCAGGCCACCGACTACCCGTCCGTCGGCCCCGACCGCCCCGAGTACGAGCCGCGCGGCTGCCCGCGCGGCGCCGCGTTCTCCTGGTACACCTACTCGCCCACCCGGGTGCGCCACCCCTACGTGCGCGGCGTGCTGCTGGAGCAGTACCGGGAGGCGCGGGCCCGGCTGGGGGACCCGGTGGCGGCCTGGGCGGACATCCAGGCCGACCCCGGGCGCCGTCGCGCCTACCAGCGGGCCCGTGGCAAGGGCGGCCTGGTGCGGGCGGGTTGGGACGAGGCGGTGGAGATCGTCGCCGCCGCGCACGTGCACACCGTGAAGACCCACGGCCCGGACCGGATCGCCGGGTTCTCGCCGATCCCGGCGATGTCGATGGTCTCGCACGCGGCCGGCGCCCGCTTCCACGCGCTGATCGGCGCCGCCATGCTCTCGTTCTACGACTGGTACGCCGACCTGCCGGTGGCCTCCCCGCAGGTGTTCGGCGACCAGACCGACGTGCCCGAGTCGGGGGACTGGTGGGACGCCGCCTACCTGGTGATGTGGGGCTCCAACGTCCCGGTCACCCGCACCCCGGACGCGCACTGGATGGCCGAGGCCCGCTACCGCGGCCAGAAGGTGGTGGCGGTCTCGCCGGACTACGCGGACAACACCAAGTTCGCCGACGAGTGGCTGCACCCCCACCCGGGCACCGACGCCGCCCTCGCCCTCGCCATGGGCCACGTGATCCTGCGGGAGTTCTTCGTCGAGCGCACCACCCCGTTCTTCGACGACTACGTCCGCCGCTTCACCGACCTGCCGTTCCTGGTCACCCTGACCGAACGGGACGGCGCCTTCGTCCCCGCCAAGTTCCTGCGCGCGAGCGACCTCGGCGACACCGGCGAGGGCGCCGACTGGAAGCTCGCCGTCCTGGACGAGGCGACCGGCCGCCCCGCCGTGCCCAACGGCTCGCTGGGCTTCCGCTGGACGGCCTCCGGCGAGGGCCGGTGGAACCTCGACCTGGAGGACCTGCGCCCGCGGCTGACCCTGCACGGGGACGACGCCGCCGCCCCCGTCGAGGTGCTGCTGCCGCGCTTCGACACCGAGGGCGGCGCGCACGGCCAGGGCCGCGGCGACACCGTCCGCCGGGGCGTGCCCGCGCTGCGGCTGGCCGGCGGCGCGCTGGTCACCACCGTCTACGACCTGCTGCTCGCCCAGTACGGCGTCGGCCGCGAAGGGCTGCCCGGCCGCTGGCCCGCCTCCTACGACGACCCGGACACCCCCGGCACCCCCGCCTGGCAGGAGCGCCACACCTCGGTGCCCGCCGCCCAGGCCGTCCGGGTGGCACGGGAGTTCGCGCGCACCGCCGAGGAGTCCCGGGGCCGCTGCATGATCCTGATGGGCGCCGGCACCAACCACTGGTTCCACTCCGAGACCATCTACCGGACCTTTCTCGCCCTGCTCGCCCTGACCGGCTGCCAGGGCCGCAACGGCGGCGGCTGGGCGCACTACGTCGGCCAGGAGAAGTGCCGGCCGATCACCGGCTGGGCGACCCTGGCCGGGGCCACCGACTGGTCCCGCCCGCCCCGGCAGGCGATCGGCACCGGCTGGTTCTTCCTGCACACCGACCAGTGGCGCTACGACACCTACCCGGCGGACGTCCTGGCCTCCCCGCTCGGCACCGGCCGCTTCCGGGGCCTGGCCACCGTCGACCTGCTGGCCCGCGCCGCCCGGCTCGGCTGGATGCCCTCCTACCCGACCTTCGACCGCAACCCGCTCGACCTCGTGGACGAGGCCCGCGCGCTCGGCCGCGACCCGAAGGAGCACGTCGTCGCCGAACTGCGCGCCGGGCGGCTCGGGTTCGCCTGCGAGGACCCGGACGACCCGGCCAACTGGCCCCGGGTGCTGACGCTGTGGCGGGCCAACCTGCTCGGCTCCTCCGCCAAGGGCGCCGAGTACTTCACCAAACACCTGCTGGGCACCCACTCCTCGCTGCGCGCCCGGGAGGCCGGCGAGGACCTGCGGCCGCGCGACGTGCGCCGGCCCGCCGAGGCCCCCGAGGGCAAACTCGACCTGCTGCTCTCGCTGGACTTCCGGATGACCTCCTCCACCCTGCTCTCCGACGTCGTGCTGCCCGCCGCCACCTGGTACGAGAAGCACGACCTGTCCTCCACCGACATGCACCCCTACGTGCACTCCTTCGCCCCCGCCGTCGACCCGCCCTGGCAGGCCCGCACCGACTTCGACGCCTTCCACGCGATCGCCGCGCGGTTCAGCGAACTCGCCCGCGACCACCTGGGCACCCGGCACGACCTGGTCGCCACCGCGCTGCAGCACGACACCCCCGGCGAGACCGCCCAACCCGGCGGCACCGACCTGGACTGGCGGGACGGCGCCTGCGAGCCCGTCCCCGGCGTCACGATGCCGAACCTCGCCGTCGTCGAACGCGACTACACCGCGGTGTCGGCCAAGATGGCCTCGCTCGGCCCGCTGGCCGAACGGCTCGGCCTGCCCGCCAAGGGCGTGGTGCTGCACCCGGAGGAGGAGGTCGAGCAGCTCAAGGCCCGCAACGGCGTGGTCCGCGGCGGCCCCGCCGACGGCCGTCCGGCCCTGGACACCGCCGTCAAGGCCTGCGACACCGTCCTCGCCCTGTCCGGCACCACCAACGGCCGGCTCGCCACCCAGGGCTTCCGCGCCCTGGAGCGGCGCACCGGACGGGAGCTGGCGCACCTGGCCGCCGAGCACGAGGGCCGCCGGATCTCCTACGCCGACACCCAGGCCGCCCCCGCCCCGGTCATCACCTCGCCCGAGTGGTCCGGCAGCGAGGCCGGCGGGCGCCGCTACAGCCCGTTCACCCTCAACACCGAGCACCTCAAGCCCTGGCACACGCTCAGCGGCCGCCAGCACTTCTTCGTCGACCACGACTGGATGCACGAACTCGGCGAGGCCCTGCCGGTCTACCGCCCGCCGCTGGACATCCGCCGGCTGTTCGGCGAGCCCGCCCTCGGGCCCGACGGGCAGCGGGAGGTGACCGTCCGCTACCTCACCCCGCACAACAAGTGGTCCATCCACTCCGAGTACCAGGACAACCTGTTCATGCTCGCGCTCTCCCGCGGCGGGCAGGTGATCTGGATGTCGGCCGAGGACGCCGCCGCCATCGGCGTCGCCGACAACGACTGGATCGAGGCCGTCAACCGCAACGGCGTCGTCGTCGCCCGCGCCGTCGTCTCGCACCGCATGCCGCCCGGCACCGTCTACATGCACCACGCCCAGGAGCGCACCGTCAACGTGCCCCGCGCCGAGACCGGCGGACGGCGCGGCGGCATCCACAACTCGCTGACCAGGGTGCTGCTCAAGCCCACCCACCTGATCGGCGGCTACGCCCAGCTCTCCTGGGCGTTCAACTACCTCGGCCCGACCGGGAACCAGCGCGACGAGGTGACGGTCGTCCGCCGGCGCCGCCAGGAGGTGCGGTACTGATGCGCGTGATGGCCCAGCTCGCCATGGTGATGAACCTCGACAAGTGCATCGGCTGCCACACCTGTTCGGTCACCTGCAAGCAGACCTGGACCAACCGGCAGGGCACCGAGTACGTCTGGTTCAACAACGTCGAGACCCGCCCCGGCCTCGGCTACCCGCGCCGCTACGAGGACCAGGACACCTGGCGCGGCGGCTGGCGCCTCGACCGGCGCGGACGGCTCAAGCTGCGCCAGGGCGGACGGCTGTACAAGCTCGCCACGATCTTCGCCAACCCCGTGATGCCCACCCTCCAGGACTACTACGAGCCCTGGACGTACGACTACCGCACGCTGACCGACGCCCCGCTCGGCGAGGACTACCCCGTCGCCCGCCCCCACTCGCTGATCACCGGCCGCCCGATGTCCGTCGAGTGGTCGCCCAACTGGGACGACGACCTCGGCGGCGCCCCCGAGCACGCCGCCGCCGACCCCAACGTCGAGCGGATGCGGCGGGAGGTGGGCGAGCGGATCCGCTTCCAGTACGAGCAGAGCTTCATGTTCTACCTGCCCCGGATCTGCGAGCACTGCCTCAACCCGGCCTGCGCCGCCGCCTGCCCGTCCGGCGCGATCTACAAGCGGGCCGAGGACGGCATCGTGCTCGTCGACCAGGACGGCTGCCGGGGCTGGCGCCAGTGCGTCACCGGCTGCCCGTACAAGAAGATCTACTTCAACCACCGCACCGGCAAGGCCGAGAAGTGCACCTTCTGCTACCCGCGCACCGAGGTCGGCCTGCCCACCGTCTGCTCCGAGACCTGTGTCGGGCGGCTGCGCTACCTCGGCGTGCTGCTGTACGACGCCGACGGGGTCACCGCCGCCGCCTCCGTCGAGGACGAACGCGACCTGTACGAGGCCCAGCTGGGCGTCCTCCTGGACCCGGAGGACCCCGGGGTGCGGCGCGCCGCCGAACGCGACGGCATCCCGCACGACTGGCTGGAGGCCGCCCGCCGCTCGCCCGTGCACGCGCTCGTCAGCACCTACCGGGTCGCGCTGCCGCTCCACCCCGAGTACCGCACCCTGCCGATGGTCTGGTACATTCCGCCGCTCTCCCCGGTCGTCGAGGAGGTCGCCGCCGCCGGCCACGACGGCGAGGACGCCGGGAACCTCTTCGGCGCGATCGACGCCCTGCGCATCCCCGTGGAGTACCTCGCCGGGCTCTTCACCGCCGGCGACCCCGCACCGGTGCGCGCCGTCCTCGACCGGCTCGCCGCGATGCGCTCCCACATGCGCGCCGTCAACCTCGGCCGCGAGCCCGACCCGGGCGTCGCCGAGGCCGTCGGACTCGACGCCCGCTCCGTCGAGGACCTCTTCCGGCTGCTCGCCGTCGCCAAGTACGAGGACCGCTACGTCATCCCGACCGCCGCCCGCGCCGACGCCGAACGGCTGGAGGAGTCCGCGCTGCCCGCCGGCTGCGGCCTCGACCACGCCGACGGCGCGCCCGACGGCACCGACGGCCCCGTCGGCGCCGGCTCGGGACGGCGCTCGCTGCCGCTGGTCACCGTGGAGAGCTTCCACGCACTGCGCCGGCGCCAGAGCGCCGACCACCCGGCGGCACCCGAGGACGCCGCCGCCGCGCACGAGGAGCCCTCGCCGTGACGACCGACCCCCGGGCGCTCGTCCGGCGGGCCGCCGCCGACTGCCTCTGCTACCCGGATGCCCCGCTGCTCGCACCGGCCGTCCTGCTGCGGCCGGTCCGGCACGCCTCCGCCGCGCCGCTGCGCACCTTCCTCGACTGGGCCGGGGCCCGCCCCGCCGGTGAACTGGCCCGCCACTACGTCGAGGTGTTCGACTTCACCCAGCGGCACACCCTGCACCTCAGCTGGTGGACCGACGGCGACACCCGCCGGCGCGGGCAGGCCCTGCTGCGCTTCAAGGCCGCCTACCGGGCGCACGGCCTGGAGTTCGGGGGCGGGGACCAGTCCGAGGGCGGGGAACTGCCCGACTTCCTGCCCGCCGTCCTGGAGTTCACCGCCGCCACCGGCGACGAGACGCTGCTGCGGGGGCACCGGCCCGCCCTGGAACTCCTGCGGCTCGCCCTCGCCGAGCACGGCACGCCGTACGCGCACGTGCTCACCGCCGTCTGCGCCACCCTGCCCGGACCCTCGCCCCGGGACCGGGCCGCCGCGCTGGCGCTCGCCCGGGGCGGCCCGCCGAGCGAACGGGTCGGCCTCGACGCCCCGCCGTACGGGCACCTCGGCCTGCTGCCCGTCCTGCCCACCTGACCGGAGAACCGGAGAACCGGAGAACCGCCACCATGGACACCTTCCTCTGGGGCGCGCTGCCGTACGTCGCGGCCGCGCTGCTGGTCTCCGGACTCGTCTGGCGCCACCGCTACGACAGGTTCGGCTGGACCACCCGCTCCTCCGAGCTCTACGAGTCCCGCCTGCTGAACATCGCCTCCCCGGTGTTCCACTACGGCATCCTCTTCGTGCTGGCCGGCCACCTGATGGGCCTGTTCGTGCCCGCCTCCTGGACGGACGCCGTCGGCCTGGACGAGCACGCCTACCACCTGCTGTCGCTGTTCGCCGGCTGCGCGGCGGGCTTCCTGGCCGTCGCCGGGATCCTCGCCCTGCTCCACCGCCGGCGCCGCAACCCCGCGGTGCTGCGCGCCACCACCCGCAACGACAAGCTGATGTACGTGGTGCTGCTCGCGGCGATCGTGCTCGGCCTGGTCGCCAAGCTGATGCACTCCTCGCTCGACTCCGGCTACGACTACCGCTCCACCATCGCCCCGTGGGCCCGCAGCCTGTTCACCCTGAACCCGGACGTGGGCCGGATGGCGGACGTCCCCCTCGCGTTCAAGGTGCACGCCGTGGTCGGCCTGGTGCTGTTCGCGCTGCTGCCCTTCACCCGCCTGGTCCACATGTTCAGCGCCCCGGTGCAGTATCTGTTCCGCCCGTACATCGTCTACCGCAGCCGCGACCCCCGCCGGCCCGCCGGCACCCCGGTGCGGCGCGGCTGGGAGCAGCTCGACGAGTGAGCGCCGCGCCGCGGGCACCCCTGAGCGGGCGGGCGGCTGCCCCGTCGCCCCGCCCCCGGCGGGCCCCCGCCGAAACCCGCTGGTGACGGTGGATCGGGCCCCCGTAGACTCCGGTGCTCGTGACCGACACCAGCACCCCGCCCGACGCCCGTACCGCCGCGCTCCGCCGGGACGCCGAGCTGATCGCCGCCGCCGTGGAAGCCGCCGGGCGCGGCCTCGTCGACCGCGAGACGGTCGCCGAGGCGGTCGCGCTCTGCGCCGTCGCCGGGGAGCACCTGCTGGTCGTCGGCCCGCCCGGCACCGCCAAGTCGCAGGCCGTGCGGCGGGTGGCCGGTCAGTTCGGCGGCCGCTACTTCGAGTACCTGCTCGGCCGGTTCACCGAACCCAACGAGCTGTTCGGGCCCGTCGACCTGCGCAGCCTGCGCGAGGGCCGGGTCGAGTTCGAGACGGCGGGGATGCTGCCCGAGGCCGAGATCGCCTTCCTCGACGAGGTCTTCCTCGGCTCCACGGCCGTCCTCAACACCCTGCTCGGCCTGCTCAACGAACGGGTCTTCCGGCGCGGCGGCACCGTCCTCGCCAGCCCGCTGCGGGTCTGCGTCGGCGCGGCCAACCACCTGCCGGAGGACCCGGCGCTCGCCGCCTTCGCCGACCGCTTCCTCGCCCGGGTCTTCGTCGAGCCGGTCGTCGACGCCCGGCTGGAGGAGCTGCTGGAGTCCGGACGGCGGCCCGCCGCCCCCGTTCCGGCCGGCGCGGGGGACCTGCTCGGCGCGCTGGACCGCCTCGCCGACGCCGCCCGCGGCTGCGACCTCGACGACGTCACCCCGCTGCTCGCCACCGCGCTGCGCCGGCTGCGCGCGGCCGGAGTGCCCGTCGGCGACCGGCGGGCCGTCCGCTCGCAGCGGCTGGTCGCGGCCGCCGCCGTGCTGGACGGGCGGGGCGTCGCCACCGCCCGCGACCTGTGGGTGCTGCCGCTGGTCGCCCCCACCGCCGACACCCAGGCGCTGGCCCGGGACACCCTCGCCGACCTCGTCGAGAAGGCCGCCAACGCATCCCTCGCGCACGCCGCCGAGGAACTCTCCCGCAGCACGGCCGCCCGCGCCGAACGGCTCGCCCGCACCGGGGCCGCCCTGCTGGCCGAGCACCGCGGACTGCCCGACGGGCGGGACTCCCGGCTGCGCCTGGAGGCCGCGCTGCGCGAGATCGACGCCGGGTTCGCCCCCGCCGACCTGCCCGCCGCGCTCGCCGGCATACGCGCCGAACTCGTCGCCGCGGTCGCTCCCTCGTGACGGCCGCCCGCCCCGCCCCACCCGCCGTGGCGCTCGGCTGGGAACGCCGCGAGCCGCCGCTGCCCGCCGCCGCCGTCCTCGCCGTCGGCGACGCCGTCGCGGCGCTGGCCGTCGCCACCCGCGCCCGGCTCGCCGACGGTGCCCGGCTCGGCGTGCTCGCCGACGCCACCGCGCTGCTGGTCCTCGGCGAGCCCGACGACCTCCCGTGGTCGGACGGCGCCCGCTACCTCGGCCGCGACGGCGAACTGCTGGTCCCGACCACCGCCCGCCCCCGGCCGGCCGCCGCGCTCTGGCGCGCCGCGCTCGGCGCCGAACCCGGCGAGCTCTGCGTGCTCACCCCCGACCACGCCCTCGTCGCCGCCCCGCCGGCCCCCGCCACCGACCCGCAGGCGCTCACGCCCTGGACCGGGGAGGCCGGACGATGAGCGGGACCCGCCTCCCGGCCGCCCTGGCGCCCTGGGCCGGCGCGCTGTCCGCGCTCACCCCCGAACTCGCCGCCGCCCTCGGGCCGCTGCTGCGCCGCCTCGACGCGCTGGTCGCCGAGCGCGAGCCGGTGACCGACGGCCCGGGGGAGCCGGACGGCCTGGGCGGACTCGGCCGCTCCGGGCCGCCCGACCGGCTGCTGCCCTCCGAGTGGCTGCTCGCCGAGGAGCATCCCGAGGAGTTCCTGCGCCGCTTCGCCGACCGTGAACTCCTCTACCTCGAACCGGAGTTCCGCACCGCGAAGCCGCGCGGCCGGACGGTGGCGATGGTGGACGCCGGGCCCTCGCAGGCCGGCGCCGGGCGGCTGGTCCAGCTGGCCGCGCTGCTCGTGCTGCACCGCCGGGCCGCCGCCCGGGGCGGCGACCTGCTGGTGGGCGTCCTCGGCGACGAGCCCGTGCACTGGTTCGGCGGCGAGCCGGCCGACCTGCTGCCCGCCTGGCTCGCGGCCCGCCGCACCGCCGAACCCACCCCCGAGGACGTCGAGTTCGCGGCCGCCACGCTGGACGCCGCCGACCGGGCCTGGCTGCTCACCTCTCCCCGGCTCGCCGACCGGCTCCCCGCCCTGCCCCGGGTGCTGGTGAGCGAGCCGGCCCGCTGGGGCCCGGCGGGCGCCACCCACGTCACCGTCCGGCTCGACCGCGCGGAGTTCGAACTGCCGCTGCCCGCCGCCGACATCGCCGTCCGGACGCTGCGCGGCGCGGAGTTCCGGCGCACCGGCCCGACGGCGGCCGGGCCGTCGCCGACAACCGGACCGTCCGGGCGGTCGCTGCCCGCGTTCACCACCGAGGCGCCGTTCCTGCTCGCCCGCGGCCGGGACGCGGGAACGCTCCGCTCGGTGGACGTGCGCGACGTCGAGCAGCGGCACCGGGGCGCCGTGCAGTCCAGGACGCACCGGCTGAACGGCCGGGTGATCGCCGCCGGGCGCACCGGCCGGCGGCTGATCACCCTGAACCTCCACCGCGGCCGGGTGCTGCGCCACGTCATCGGGCGCCCGCTCGCCGGGCCCGCCGAACTCTCCCTCGACCCGGCCCGGCTCGGCCTCGACGAGGGTCTGGTGGCGCGGCTGGCGGACCGCCCCGTGCTGCCGCTGCTGCGCGCCGGGGACGACCTGCTGGTCCCGCTCGCCGGACGCTGGCGGCGGATCGCCCCCGACGCCACGGTCACCGACGACGGTCCGGTCGGGTACGGCACGGAACGCGAACGCGGCTTCGACCGGTTCCGCGAGCCCCGGCTGTTCGGCCGCGCCCTGCCGCCGGAGGCCGCGCGGGCCCGGCACCTGCTGCACGCGGACGGGACGGCGGCCTGGTCGGAGGACGGCAAGCACTGGACGGCGCGGACCCCGCGGGGTGACGAACGGCGGCTGGCGTTCCGGGAGAAGGCCGAGGTGCTCGGCCTGGTCCACGTCGGCCACGAGCCCGCGCTGATCACCTGGTCGCCCGGCGGCCGGCTGGTCCGGGCGATCCGCACCGACGGGGTCCGCACCCTCAGCCGGTTCTCCGGCGGCAGCGTCGCGCCCGCCGTGCACCCCACCCTGCCGCTGATCGCGGCCGAGACCTCGATGGGGCGGCTGGTGGTCGGCAGCGCCCTGTCCGGCCGGATCCACCAGGTGCTCGGGAGTGACGAGTGAACGCCGCGGGATTCGTCCTGGATGTGCCGCTGACCGGTCCGGCGGAGGCCGCCGAGCGCGTCCTCGGCCTCTGGTGCGACGGCGCGGGGCTGCGTGAACTGCCGGACGGGCGATGGCTGCTGACGCTTCCGGAGCCGGTCCGGGTGCGTGCCGACCGGGCTCCCGGCCTGCCGCTGGAGCGCACCGGGCGCGGCGCGCTGGCCGCCCCCGGGGCCGCGCCCGGCGCCACGGCCGGCCAACTCGCGCTCGTCCGGGCCGGGGCGACGGTGGTTCACGCCATCGACCGGCTTCCGGAGGTGGACCCGTCCGGCTGGCTGCTGCTGACCGGCCTCACCCTGCACCGCCCGCGCCCGCTCGGCGTCGCCCCGGCGCCCGAGGCGGCGCCCGTCGAGGAGTCGTTGCCGCCGCGGCCCCGGCCGGACCTGCGGGCGGCGGCCGGCATCCGGCCCGCCTCCGGGCGGGCCCGGCGGCTGACCTCCGGCGCGCCGTCCGGCGGCGGGGCGCGCTCCCGGCGGCGGCGCGGTCCGGAGACCGCCGTCGACGAGCGCACCGCGGCGGTCGTCGTCGTCCTGATGATCGCGCTGCCCCTGTCGCTGGTGGTGCTCTACGGCCTCGGACTGCTCGACGACCACCGCATCGACCCGGGCGGCGTGGTGGTCGCGGCGGCCGTCGCGGCCCTCGCGTACGCGCTGCTCTTCGGCCGGCGCGCGGCCGGGGGCGCGGGCACCGGCACCCGCGCCGACGGCACCCGCGCCGACGGCACCCCGGCCGGTGGTGCCCCCGCCGACGGCGCCGCCGTCCCGAGCCGGACCGTTTCGCTCCGGCTCGGCCACCTGCTGGCCCGCCTCACCCTGCGCACCCCCGCCGCCCGCCTGCTGCGCGGACGGCACGCCCGCTACCTGCGCGACCTCACCCGGGCCTTCGAACAGCACCGCTGGGACGACGCCCTGCGCGACGCCCTGCCGCTCGCCTCCGGGCACCGCGGCGGCGGGACCGCGCGGGTCTGGCTCTCGCTCTCCCTGCCCAAGCGCTTCACCGGCGCCCTGCGCCCCACCCCGGCCGAGGGTCCCGAGGCCTCGGTCACCCCGTTCAGCGGCCCCACGGCCTACCAGCACCTCAGCGCGCTCTACCGGCACGCCGCCGAGCGGCTGGAACAGCAGGGGCGGATCGACGAGGCCGCCTTCGTCCTCGCCGACCTGCTGGACGCGCCCGCCGAGGCCGTCGCCCTGCTCGACCGGCACGAGCGCCCCGCCCAGGCCGCCGAACTCGCCGAGGGCCGCAACCTGCCCGGCGACCAGGTGGTGCGCCTCTGGTGGCGGGCCGGCGAGCACGAGCGCGCCGTCCGCACCGCTCACCGCCGGGGTGTCTTCGCCCGGGCCGTCGAGCGCCTGGCCGCCACCGACCCGCAGGCCGCCCGCGCCCTGCGCGCCGCCTGGGCCGAGCACTGCCGCGCGGCCGGCGACCGGCTCGGCGCCGTCGAGGCGGCCTGGCCGGACGCGGCCCTGCGCCCGACGATCGCCGCCGACCTGCGGGACGCGGTCGCCCTCGGCGGCCCGGTCCGCGGCCGGGCGCTGCCGTACCTGCTCGCCCTGGACGCCGGAGACGCCACCCGGGCCCTCGCCCGCGCCGTCCTCGACGGCGACGGCGACCCGCACACCACGGGCCGCTCCGCCCTCGCGACCGCGCTCGCCGAGCTGCCCGCCGCCGACGCGGCCACCGACCGCGAACTCGCCACCGCCGCCGCCCGGGCCGCCGCCCGTGACGGCGGCTTCGGGGGCGCCCGGGGCAGCGGCCCGGGCGCGATCACCGAGCACGCGCTCTTCGACCGGCTGCTGCGCCGCGCCGACCCGTTGACGGCCGCCGACCTGGCCCGCCCCCGGCCCCGGCCGCTCCCGCCCGCCGCGACCCGCCGGTACACCGCGGCCGACCGGCCGGGCACCCTGCCGGTGCTGGACGCCGCCCGGCTCGCCTCGGGATCCCTGCTGGTCGCCTGCGGCCAGGCCGGGGTCCGGCTGCTCGCCCCCGACGGCCGTGTGCGCGCCCGCTGGGACACCCCCGCCGACCGGCTCGTGCTCGCCGACCACGGCGGCAGCGCCCTGCTGGTCGAGGACCACGGCCCGGAGCTGCGCGGCTTCGCCCGCCTCGACCTCGCCACCCGCACCGTCCGGCCGTGGACCACCCTGCGGGCCCGGCAGCTCGCGCCGTCCTTCGACGGCCGGCACCTGATCGCCTCGGACGGGCGCGAGCTCGTCGTCCTCGACACCCTCACCCCGCGCCCGACCGTGGTGTGGCGCGAACTCGGCGGCGACCAGCGGCTGGTGGGCGGCATCTCGCGCACCCCCGGCGGCTGCGCGGCCGTCGTCCGCTCGCCGCTGCCCGACGGCTCCCCGCTCACCGAGGTGTGGCGCTGGGACCTTCCGGGCTGGGAGCTGCGCGGGCGCCTGCGCGTGGACGACGCCCTCGCGGTGGAGCCCCTCGCCGCCGTCGCCCTCGCCGCCGGAAGCCTGCTCACCGCCACCGCCACCGCCGGCCCCGGCGCCGCCACCGCGACGGCGCCGGACGACCACACCCTCCTGTGCTGGACCTCCGAGCGCCCGGACACCGAACTGCGCATCGACGGCCGGGCTTCGGCCGGCCCCGCCGCCGACGGTGACCACTGGGCGCTCACCGTCCCCGAAGGCGCGGACCTGCGGGTGGACACCGGCACCGGCCAGGCCTCTGCCCCCACGCTCACCCTGCGCTTCCCCGACGCCGCCGGCCCCCGGATCGGCCTGCGCCACCACGCCGGCGCCGTCACCCACTGGCACCGCTCCGGCCGCGTCCTCGCCACCTCCGCCGACGGCTCCACCCTGCTCGCCAACCTCCGGGTGACCACCGGCTGACGGCCCCGCGTCCACCCCCTGGGCGGGCCGGGGGATTAGGCGGACCGCGCTCCCGGGGAGGACTACCCTACGAACATGCGCCGCTACCCGGTGCGGCCGTCGAGGAGGACTCCTGTGTCGTCGCCCTGTGACCCCGCCTACGCCCGCGCCGGCGATGTGAGCACCGCCGTCATGGTGATGGACTCCCGGCTCAAGGCCATCTACGACGGCAGGACCGGCGTCGACCCCGAACAGCAGCGGCTGACCGACGAGTTCGCCGCCTCGATGGGCCCGGAGGAGGCGGACGAGCTGCTGGACGGCGTCTGCACGCTCATCTACATGTACATGGACTGGCTGCGGACGGTCTGCGAGCGGCACGACAAGGACGTCATCGAGCACGTGGTGCCGACCCTGGTCGCCACCATGCGGATGATGCCCAACACCTTCCGCCCCGAGGTCGTCCCCACCATGGCGGGCCTCCTGATCGCCGCCGGCACCGGCCTCAGCCCCAACCTCTGGCGGGCCCAGTACGGCGACTGGACCCGCGCCGAGCTGAACCCGCTGGAGGCCACCGCCGTCATCCTCGCCGAGCACATCAACCGCATCGTCGGCGACGACCAGGAGTTCGCGACCCGTCTGATCACGGACGCCCTGGCCGTCACCGACGACAACTGACCGCCGGCCCGCCGGCCCGGGGAACCTCCGTCAGACGGTCTTGATGGTGCCGCCGTCGATGACGTGGTCGGCGCCGTGGATGTTGGCGGCGCGTTCGGACAGCAGGAAGGCGACCAGGTCCGCCACCTCCCCGGGCTCGGTGAGGCGCCCGGAGGCGATGGCGAACTGCCCGGGGAGGTTCGCCAGCAGTTCGGTGTGGCTCACCCCGGAGGCGGCGGCCACCTTGCCGGCGAGACGGTCCGGGTCGGTCCACTGCGGAGTGGCGGTGGGGCCCGGGGAGACGGTGTTCACGCGGACCCCGCGCGGCGCCAGTTCCTCGCTGAGCCGCTTGCCGAACTGGGTGAGCGCGGCCTTGGCCTCCGCGTAGCCGACCGGCGAACCGGTGGGCATCCGGGCGTTGATCGAGGAGATGTTCACGATCGCGCCGCCGCGGTCCAGGATGCTCGGCAGTGCCGCCTTCGTGGTCCACACCGCGCTGAACAGGTTGAGGTCGAAGATCCCCTGCCACTGCTCGTCGTCGGTGTCCAGGAACCCGCCGAGGGAGAGCTGTTCCGGATCGCCGGCGCCGACGTTGTTGACGAGGAAGTCGATCCCGCCGACCGCCTCCAGGGCCTGGTGGACGACCGACCGCGCCCCCTCACGGGTACTCAGGTCGACGCGCACGGTCGCGGCGGCGGCCTCCTCCAGCTCGGGGGTGACGCTCCGGGCGGCCCCCACCACCCGGACCCCCTCCGCGGCCAGGGTCCGGGCGATCGCGAGGCCGATGCCGCGACTTGCTCCGGTGACCAGAGCCGTCTTCCCGCTGATGCCGAGGTCCATGTTCTCTCCTTCGCACGATGATTCTTGAACTCAAGGTCAAAAATTAGGGCGCAAAAAACGGCGCCACGTCGGGCGCCGTGCCTCAGAGGCCCGTCAGGGCCGTGTCGATGACCCGATGCAGGGCCGGCCGGTCGAAGGTCCTGGCCATGACCCGCAGCCCCGCGAGGGTGGTCTGGAGGAACAGGGCCTGCGCCGGGGCGTCGACGCCCCGGTCGACGTCGCCCTCCCGCTGCCCCCGCTCGATGCGGGCCGTGAGCAGCTCGATCATGCGCTCCTCGATGCGGTGCGCCGCGCGGGTGGCCTCCTCGTCCCGCCCGCCGAGCTCCTCGACCGTGTTCTGCGCCAGGCAGCCACGGCGGACGGGCCCGTCCAGGTCGAGGTCCACGAGCAGGGTGAAGTACGCGTGGATCCGTTCCCTGGCGGTGCCCGGCTGGGAGAGGAACTCCTCGGCCGCCGCCGTGCCCGTCCGGCCGTAGTGGTCCAGCGCCCTGGCGAAGAGCTCGCGCTTGGAGCCGAAGGCGTGGTAGAGGCTGCCCTTGGCCACGCCGGTCGCCTCGGCCAGGTCGGCGGGGGAGGTGTCGCCGTAGCCCTTGGTCCAGAACGTGTCCATCGCCCGCGCGACGACCACGTCCGCATCGAAGCTCCTCGGCCTGCCCATGCGGCCACCGTAGTGACTATTTGACCTCGGGGTCAACTACTCGGGCAGTCGCAGCGAGAGGTGGGCGGACAGCGAGCGCAGGAAGTCCGGGGCGTCGAAGACCGCACCCGCGGAGACGACGCCGGTGGCCCTGGTCCGCCCGGTGAGGATGCGGTCGACGGCCTCCACCGCGAGCGGCGCGCTGACGGCGTAGATGTCCCGGCCGGCGGCGCTCGCACGGCGTTCCGCACCGCCGGAGCGGACGAGGACGTCGACCACGAAGGTCTGCGCGGAGCGGCCGCGCCCGTCGACGGCGGCCGGTGCCGGAGCGCCGGGAGCGGACAGGTCCGCGGCCGCCCGCGCCGTCATGTAGGTGCGCACCTCCGGAACGGTCAGGTGGCTGGGGACGGTGACGACGTCCGCCATGGTGAACTCCCCGAGGACGCTGCGCGGGCCCAGCGGAGCCGGGAAGGGCCACTCCAGGAGCGGCAGGGCGTCGTCGTGGTGCTCCAGCCGGCCGCCGGTGTAGCGGACCCGGCGCCCGCCCCGCCGCCGGGCCGAGACCGCGCCCGCCGCGAGCGTTCCGGCGGTGGGGTGCCAACTGCTCAGTCCGTAGGCGATGTGCGCCTCGTCCGCGGCCGTCCGGTCGCCCAGCGCGGTGGTCACCAGCAGGTCGCCGAGGGCGCCGAAGAAGGCCATCGCCGGGACCACCACGGTGCCGGCGGCGACGGCGCGCCGTGCGAAGCGCGCGAAGGTGTCGAGGTTCGCCTCGATCTCGGCGGCCACGTCGACGTACGGGATGCCGGCCCGCAGCGCCGCCTCCACCAGCGGGGCGGCGGTCGTGGCGAAGGGGCCGGCGCAGTTGATCACGGCGGCCGCGCCGTCCAGCGCGCGGTCGAGCGAGGCCGGATCGTCGACCGACGCCCGGCGCGCCTCGGAGCCCGGCTGCGCCTGCGCCAGTGCCAGCAGCCTGTCCGGGTCGCGACCGGCGAGCAGCGGGCGGTACCCGCGCTCGTGCAGTTCCGCGACCACGAACCGCCCGGTGTGCCCGTAGGCCCCGTACACCGCCACGTTCCGACCCGGTTCCATGTCCGCTCCCACGTCCTCGAAGTGATCCGCCGAGGAGATCCTGTCCCGGCCGCCGACCGGAGCCCAGTGTCCGGAACGCCATGAGCCGTACACTTCCGGACATGAGTCCGGTCCCGCGCTCCGTCGCGATCGCCGCCACCGACGGGATGCTGCACTTCGAGCTGGCCCTGGCCTACGAGGTCTTCGGCTCGCCCCCGGACGCCGTGCCGGGCCCCTGGTACGACGTCAGCCTGTGCGGCACCCGGGCCGTCCGGGCCGGCCGGTTCCTGCTGGAGCCGGACTGCGGGCTCGACCGCCTGGCGCACGCCGGCACCGTGATCGTCCCCGCCCTGGCGGAGGTCGACGGCGAGCCGCCGGCCGAGCTCGTCGAGGCGGTGCGCGCGGCCCACGAGGCGGGCGCCCGGGTGGTCTCCCTGTGCACGGGCGTCTTCGTGCTCGCCGCCGCCGGGCTGCTGGACGGGCTGCACGCCACCACGCACTGGGCGCACACCGGGCAACTGGCCGCGCGCTACCCCCGGGTGAAGGTCGACCCGGACGTGCTCTACGTCGACAACGGCACCGTGCTCACCTCCGCGGGCAAGACCGCGGCCATGGACCTGTGCCTGCACCTGGTCCGCCGCGACCACGGTTCGGCGGTCGCCAACGTGGTCGCCCGCCGCCTGGTCGTGCCGCCCCACCGGGCCGGCGGCCAGGCCCAGTTCGTCGTCACACCGGTGCCCGCCCGGGACGGCCACCCGCTGGCCGAGCTGCTTCCCTGGATCATGCGGCGGCTGGACCTGCCGCTCACCGTGGAGGACCTCGCCCGCCGGGCGAACATGAGCTCGCGCCACCTGGGCCGCCACTTCCGCGCGGTGACCGGCACCACCCCGCTGCAGTGGCTGCTGACGCAGCGGATCCGCCGCGCGCAGGAACTGCTGGAGACGACGGACGACAGCGTCGACAGCATCGCCGCGGCCTCGGGCCTGGGCACGGCGACCACGCTGCGCCGCCACTTCCACCGCACGGTCGGGGTTCCGCCGGACACCTACCGCCGCACCTTCCGGCGACGGGGTGACGGGGAATATCGGGACGGGTAGTATCCCGATTGTGCTGATGGGCGAAGGCGTCGAGTGGGGGCTGCACTGCTGTCTGGCGCTGGCGTGGCTCGACGAGCAGGCGCCGATCCCGGCCGGGCGGCTGGCGGAGATCTTCGAGCTGCCGCCGGTGTACCTGAAGAAGCGGCTGCAGCCGCTGGTGCGGGCCGGGGTGCTGGCCTCGGTGGCGGGCGCGCGCGGCGGGTACCGGCTGGGGCGGGCGCCCGAGCGGATCACCCTGATGGACGTCGTCGCGGCCGTCGAGGGGACGACCGAGGCGTTCCGCTGCACCGAGATCCGGCAGCGGGGCGCGGGCGTGGAGGCGCGTGCGGGGGAGTTCGCCGAGCCCTGCGGCGTCGCGGGGGCGATGCGGCGGGCCGAACTCGCCTGGCGACGGGAGCTGGCCGCGCAGACGATCGCCGACCTGCTCGCCGTCAGCCCGGCCGGCGCCCCGGACCGGATCCGCCGGTACCACGAGCGCCTCGGCTCCTGACCGCACGTCGATCACGGGCCCGGCCGGGCGGCCGGGCCCCTTCCGGGAGGGGAATCGGGATGTCCGATGTCTCGTTAGGGTCCGAGGTTCCGTCGAGGGCCGAGGTCCCGCCGAGGTCCGGTGCCGCGCCGAGGGCCGTGCCGGTGCTGGCGCTCGGCACCTTCGCCGTCGGCACCGACGCCTTCGTGGTGGCCGGCTTCCTGCCCGAACTCGCCGTCGACCTCGGCGTTTCCACGGCCACCGCCGGACAGGCCGTCACCGTCTTCGCGGCGGCGTACGCGCTGCTCTCCCCGGTGCTCGCCACCCTGACCGCCCGGCTGCCGCGCCGCCGCCTGCTGGTCGGCGCGCTCCTCGGCCTCGGCGCCGCCAACCTCGCCTCCGCCCTCGCGCCGGACCTCGCCGTGCTGCTCGCCTCCCGCGTCGCCGCCGCGGCCGCCGCGGCGGCGTTCACCCCCAACGCCGGCGCCGTCGCCGCCTTCCTGGTCCGCCCGGAGCGCCGGGCCCGGGCGCTGGCCGCGGTGGTGGGCGGGCTGACCGTGGCCACGGCCCTCGGCGTACCGCTCGGCGGCCTGGCCGGGCAGTGGACGGGCTGGCGCTGGGCGCTCGGCGCGGTGGCGGGGCTGGCGGTGCTGGTCGCGGGGGCCGTCGCCGTGCTGCTGCCGTCCCTGCCGGGCGGCCCGCCCGTCCCCCTGCGCGCACGCCTCGCCGTGCTGCGCCGCCCGGCGGTACGGGCGATCCTGCCGCTGACCGTGCTCGGCATGGCGGCGGCGTACACGGTGTACGCGTACAGCGTCCCGGCCCTGGCGGCGGTCGGCCTGACGGCCGGGGGCGCGTCGTGGGCGCTGGCCCTGTACGGCGTCGGCGCGGTCCTCGGCAACCTCGCGGCCGGCCTCGCCACCGACCGCCTCGGCGGCGTCAGGGTGCTGACGGCGGGCTACCTGGTGATGGCCGGGGGCCTGGCCGGCCTCGGTGCCCTGGCCGCGAGCGGGACGCGCGCACCGGTGCCGGTCGGACTGCTCATGATCGCCTGGGGCGCGGGCAGTTGGTGCCAGACCCCGCCGCAGCAACACCGCCTGATCGCGGCCGCTCCCGGCGAGGCCCCGTTGGTGGTCGCGCTGAACTCCTCGGCGGTCTACGGAGGGATCGGCTCGGGTACGTTGGTCGGCGGCCTGACAGCCGGGCCGGGGGCGACCGCGATGTACGCGACGGCCGCCGGCCTGGCACTCGTCGCCCTTGCCTACCTGCTGCTGACGGCAGGAGAACGGACCCCGAGCTCATGACCGACGACCTGGCGCTCCCGACCACCGGTCTCGCGCGCCGCACCCTGACCTACGCCCGGGGCCTGCTGCCCGCCGCGCTCTTCCACCACAGCGTGCGGACGTACCTCTACGGACGCCTGCTCGGCGAGCGGCGCGGTCTGCGGGCGGACCACGACTACGACGACGAACTGCTCTTCCTGGCCTGCATCCTGCACGACTGCGGGCTCAGCGCGGAGGGCAACGGCGATCAGCGGTTCGAGCTGGACGGCGCCGACCTCGCCGTCCGCTTCCTGACGGGGGAGGGGGTGGCGGCGGACCGCGCGGAGGTGGTGTGGGACGCGATCGCGCTGCACATGGACCGCGAACTCGCCGAGCGGAAGCGCCCGGAGATCGCCCTCGTCGCCGTGGGCGCGGGCTTCGACCTGGGTGGTGCGCCGGAGAAGCTCCCGCCCGGATACGCGGACCGCGTCCACCGGACGTTCCCACGCCTGCACGCGGCGGCGGTCCTGCACGACGCCGTCGTCGGCCAGGCCCGCGAAAACCCCCGGAAGGCCCCGCCGTTCACGATGCAGGGCGAACTCGTCCGGCAAGCGTCCGGCGGGACCTGGCCGAGCTGGGAACAGCTCGCCCGATCGGCGGGGTGGAATGACTACGAGGGCTACCGGTCCGACCCGCCGACCGCGGGCCGGGACCGGGTCCCGGGTGGTTGCGAGCCGCTCGGGCCCGCGCCGCAGCCGTGAGGCTTCTCCCGCCGGCCCGGGGGGCGGGGCGGCGTCAGCGGGTGGCCGGCGTCCGGTCGAGGCGGAGGTCGGGGCCGGTGAGGGGGAGGGGCGGCAGCGACGGCGGGGCCGCGAGGGCGGTCGCGCCGGCCGGCGGGTCGCAGAGGGTCTTGACGATCAGCGAGCCGATCGGCTGACCGCTCGCCGAGGTGTCCTTGCCCAGGAACGGGTTGTGCGACAGGGCGAACTGCCGGCGCCCGTCGCGGCTGCCCAGCAGCAGGGTGCTCCAGCCGGGGAGGCCGCCGTCGTGGCCCCAGGCCGGCTCGCAGCCCTCGCCCAGGTCGAGCCGGAGCACGCCGAGTCCGTACCGGCCGCCGTCGATGGTGGTCGGCACGGTGTCCGTCAGGGCGGCCATCTCGGCCGGGCGCAGCAGCCTGCCGCCGAACAGGGCGGCGTGGAAGCGGTCGAGGTCGGCGGTGGTGGAGATGCCGTTGCCGGCCGCGTCCACGAGGCTGGGGTTGAGCCGGGTGACGTCGGCGGGGCCGGTCGGCATGTCGACGTACGCGTGGGCGTGGGGGCCGCCGAAGCCGGTCCCGGAGCCCGGGAACAGGGTGTCGTCCAGGTGCAGCGGCCGGACGATCCGGCGCTCGACCTCGCGCTGCCAGGTGTGCCCGGTGACCTTCCGGATGATCATGCCGGCGAGGACGTAGTTGGTGTTGGAGTAGTGCCAGCCCGTCCCGGGCGCGAAGTACGGCGGGTGCTCGGCGGAGACCGCGGCCAACTGCTGCGGCTGGTAGTCCCGGTAGCGCCACGTCCCGTACACGAAGTCCTGGAGGTCCGCCTCGCTCCTGATCTGGAAGCGCTCGTCGTCCGTGTAGTTGAACAGGCCGCTGGTGTGGTTGAGCAGCTGCCGGACGGTGATCGCCGCGCCGTTCGGCACGACGCCCGGCAGATGGCGCTCGACCGGGTCGTCCAGCCGGATCCGGCCCTCGCCGACCAGTTGGAGGACGACCGTCGACACGAAGGTCTTGGTCACGCTGCCGATCCGGAATCGGCCGTCCGGCCCGGCCGGCTGCCCGGTGGCCAGGTCGGCGGTCCCGGCGGCGCCGCGCCACGGGGAGCGGCCGGCGATGCGGATCTCGGCGAGCGCGGCGGTCATCCCGCCGTGGTCCACGAGGTCCCGCAGCTCCTGCTGTCCGTCGACGCGCGGACGACGTTCCGCCGTGGACCCGGTTCCGGCGGCCGGGGCGTCCGCCGCCACCGCCGCCGGGGCGAGGGCGAGGACGGTGGCCCCGGCCAGGGCGACGGCGGCGAGCCGCGTCCCCAGCCGGTCGCGCAGGTGCGACGTCCGAGCCTGAACGATGGTCATGGTGCCCGCCCCTTCCCGCCCGGCGGCCCGGGCCGTCGGCACCACGATCGCATCGGCCGCACGCCCCGCGCGTCCTCCTCCGGGGGCCGTCGCCGTGCACCGGCGGGGGAGGTGACGCCGGATCAAATCATCGCCAGGTGGCTTGACTCGGCCGTTCCCGCTGGCAGGGGCGCCGGCCGAGGTGCCGGGACGGACCGGTGTTGCCCGATCGTTCGATCGTACGTGAATATACGTACCGTCAGATGCCGCGGCCTCACCGAGATCGAGGAGTACCTCCGCATGCCCGTGACACCGATCGGTCCCGCCCGCCCGGGCTGGACGCTGTTCCTGCTGGCCCTGGGGCAGACCGTGTTCGCCCTGGACCTCAACATCGTCTTCGTCGCCCTGCCCGAGATCGGCACCGACCTCGGCTTCCCCGGCCAGACCCAGCAACTCGTGGTCAGCGCCTACGTCGTCTTCGCCGGGGGCTTCCTGCTGCTCGGCGGCCGCGCCTGCGATCTGCTCGGGCGGCGGCGGGTGTTCATCGGGGCGCTCGTTCTCTACGCGCTGTCCTCGCTGGCCGGCGGGCTGGCCCGGTCGCCCGAGCTGATCGTGGGCGCCCGCATCGTCCAGGGGGTCGGCGGGGCGCTGCTGCTCCCGTCGATCCTCTCGCTGGTCAACACGCTGTTCGAGGAGGGGCCGCGGCGCAACCGCGCGCTCGCGGTGTGGGGCGGGGCGGGCGCCAGCGGACTGACCCTGGGTGCCCTGCTCGGCGGGGTGCTGACGGAGGGGTTCGGCTGGCCCGCCGTGTTCTTCGTCAACGTGCCGCTCGCCGGGGCCATCGCGATCGCTGCGGTGTTCGTGATCCCGCCCGACCCGGCGCGCGGCGGGCGCCGCCGCTTCGACCTGCCGGGGGCGCTGACCGTGACGGCGGGTGCCACCCTGCTGGTCTTCGCCCTGGTCGAGGGTCCCGAGCGCGGCTGGGCCGATCCGTGGATCCTCGGCACCCTGGCGGCCTCGCTCGTCCTGCTCGCCGCCTTCGGCGTCATCGAGACCCGCAGTGCCGACCCACTGATGCCGTTCCGGCTGTTCCGCAACCGCAGCCTGAGCGCCGGTGCGGCGATCACCTTCCTCTACATGGCCACCTTCGGCGTCCTGCCGTACTTCCTCACCGTCCTCCTGCAGAGCGTGCACGGCTACAGCGCGCTGCAGACCGGGCTCGCCTTCCTCGCCCCCTCGCTGGCCATCGCCGCCGGTACCCAGCTCGGCGAGCGGCTGACCACCCGGGCCGGGCTGCGGCCCACCCTGCTCGGCGGGTTCGCGGTCGGCGCCGCCGGGACCGCGGTGCTGGCCGCGGGGTTCGACGCCGAGGCCGGCTACCTCGCGCTGCTGCCCGGGCTGGTGGTCTCCGGGGTCGGCCAGGGCGTGGTCTGGACGGCCATGTGGATCGCGGCGGCCGCCGGGACCGCCGCCCACGAGCAGGGCATCGCCGGGGGCGCGGCGTCGACCACCATGAACCTCGGCAACGCGATCGGCCTCGCACTGTTCACCGCCGTCGCCGACGCGGGCGCCGACGGGCCGGGCAGCGGGGAGCTGGCCCGCGCCACGGCGGACGGCGGGTTCCTGGTGGTCCTGCTCACGGCGGCGGGGATGCTGCTGGGCCTGCTGCTCGCGCTGACCCTGCGTCCGGCGCGCGCCGCCGGCTGAGCGTCGCCCGTCGCGGAGTGACGATGCGTCAATCATCAACGGCAAGGCCGGTCATGGCCGTGGAGGAAGCAAATCGGCGTCCAGGGCGTCAACCTGACTGACCGTCGGAGTCAGGGTGCGGCGCGGTCCGCCACGCATTCGGATGAACGCGCCGCTCGGATCCGGTCGCCGGCCGGCGATCGGTGCTACCAATGACCGTGCGCTCGGGCCCGAGCCGACGAATCCCCCCTGATGGCGCGTGCGTCGCATGCCCTCCCACCGTGAGAGAACGGAGCCCACCCCCATGGCCGTCGCACTCCGCAAGACCCTCGCCGTCGCCGCGCTGGCGCTGACGGCGTCCTTCCTGCCGACCGGTCAGGCGGGGGCGTCCGACACCGCCACGCCGTCCCCGCGCATCCCCGGCCGCTACTGCCTGGCCGACGCCTGGGGCACCCCGAACGTCTCCACGAAGCCGTGCGACGCCAACGACCAGGGCCAGCACTGGACGCTCGCGGGCCAGCAGATCTCGCTCAGCAATGCGCGGGCCTACTGTCTGGCCAACGCCTGGGGAAGCCCGAACCTCTCGACCAAGCCCTGCGACCCCACCGACCAGGGGCAGTACTGGACCGTCTCGGGCCAGCAGATCTCCCTCACCTTCGCGCCGGCCTACTGCCTGGCCGACGCCTGGGGCACCCCGAACGTCTCGGTGAAGCCGTGCGACGTCAACGACCGCGGTCAGCACTGGGTGGTCTTCAACGACCAGATCAGCCTGGCGCTCGTCTGACACGCCCGCGGGTGGTCCGCGCGCACGTCAGCCGGCGGCGGGGTTCCGGCGTGCCTCGTGCGGTTCGTCCTGCCGTTCCTCCTGGCGTTCCTCCTGGCGTTCGTCCTCGCGGGCGCCGGAGAGGACGGCGTCGAGGAGGCCCGGGTAGCGGGCGTCGAGATCGTCGCGGCGCAGGCGCAGCAGGTTCTCCCGGCCGGAGGGCTGCTGGTGGATGACGCCGCTGTCGCGCAGCACCCGCCAGTGGTGGGTCATCGTCGACTTGGCGGTGATGCCGATCGCGGTGAGCACGCTCCCGCAGTTGTGCGACCCGCCGCCGTCGAGGATGCGGACGGCGGAGAGGCGGACCGGGTTGCCGAGGGCGGTCAGGACGTGTTCGATCCGGATCTGCTCGCGGGCGGGGTGGCGGTAGCTCATGGCCCCACCGTAACGCGAGGGTTGACGGGAGCCCCAGGCCGCCGTCGGCCCGCACCGCCTGGTGCGCCGCCCGTCCGCCGCACCCCCGTGAACCACGGGCGGGGTGCGGCGGACGGGTGTCGGGCGTGCGGGGTCAGGAGTGGATGCCCTGGCCGGGGGTGAGGATCCCGGCCGGGTCGAAGCGGTGCTTGGCGGCCACCGCGCGCCCCCACTGGGCGCCGTAGTGGCGGCGCCACTCGGTGCGCGTGACGTCCGGGATCGCGCCGATCAGGTAGCGCTTGCCGCCCAGCGACACCGCCAGGTCGTACAGCCGGCGGTTGCGCCGCAGCGCGGCGGCGTGGTCGGCGCCCGGGAAGGGGAACGACAGCAGGTCGAAGTGGAAGCCGACCGGCTCCTCCGGCATCACGGTCATCGGCCGGGTGAACACCTCTGTGCGGAACGGGTAGAAGAGCAGCAGGCCGGCGCCCAGGTCCTCCGGCGTCAGCAGCGCGGTGGCCTCGCGCATGAACGCTTCGGTGGTCGACGCGGGCAGGAACAGGCTCAGCCACGGCTTGGGCTGCGACCAGAGCCCGGCCGACTGCAGGTACCCGGCGAAGGCGTCCACCCGGAACGCGTACTCGCGTGCGGTCTGGTCCAGGAACGTGGTGTCGGCCGCCACGCAGCGCAGGCCGCGCACCAGCGCGGCCCGGTCCGGCGCGGCGGTGCCGTCGTAGTGGACGACGCCCTCCACCTTGTAGCGCCAGCCGGTCCCGGCGGCGTTGCGCGAGACATCGCCGACGTGCAGGTCGAAGCGCCGCTCCAGCATCAGCTTCCGCTGGTCCGCGAGGTAGTCGGCCAGGTCGTCGTAGAAGAGGTTGAGCACCAGCGCCCGCTCGTGGGCCCGCACCAGGCGCAGGGTGGCCCGGACGATGAGGCCGGCCTGCCCGCCGCCGCCGAGCACGGCCTCGAACAGCTCGCGGTTGGTGCTCGCCGAGGCCGTCACCAGCCGGCCGGTGCCGGTGACCACGTCCACCGACTCGACCGTGTCCGTCTGGAAGCCGTACCGCTGCACACCGCCGCCGATGCCGCCGACGCTCAGCGTGCCGCCGACCGACAGGTGCAGGTAGTCCGTCAGGGTGGGCGGCATCCAGCCCTGGGCGAGCGCGGCGTCGGTCAGCTGCGCCCAGGTGACGCCCGCCTCGACCACGGCGCGGCCGGGGGTGATCCGGACGATCCGGTTCAGCGCGCGGGCGTCGATCGCGACGCCGCCGCGGGCGGCGGCCTGGCCGTAGCTGGAGTGCGACTCCAGCCCGGTCGCGCCGGTGCCGCTCTGGCCGTTCATCGCGACCGGGATGCGGTGGCGATGGGCGAAGGCGACCAGCGTGGCGACGTCGCCCACCGAGCCCGGGTGCAGGACGGCGCGCGGCGCGGAGGTCACCAGGTGCCCGAAGTCCCCGCCGAACCGGGCGAGCGTCCCGGCGTCGGCCGCCAGGGTCCCGTCCAGCCGGGGCAGTGCGGCGAACGTGGCGTCGGCCGCGCCGGCGGGTGCCCCGGCCGGGGTCTCGGCGGTGCCGGCGTCGGCCGCCCCGACGGCCCAGGAGCGGCCGACGGTGTTCCAGCCGACGACGGTGGCCGCCGCGCCGACGATCACACTGCGGCGGGGCAGGGCTGAGTTGCTCATTACAGAAATCTCCGATCAATCGTCATATGAGCAGTGTTGTATCGCAGGCGGCACGTACACGCGCAATAGGCCCGACCTGAACACTTCGGTGACGGTCCGTCCGGTCCGCCGTCGGGTCGGGGTGGGGAGCGGTCTACACCACGTCGGGCGGTGGGGACAAGATCCGGACACCTCCCGGCCCCGCCCCCGGCGCGGTGGCCAGCGGGAACGGCGGACCGTCCGGGCACGGGCGGACGGGCGCGGTGGCCGGAAATCCGGTTGTCCGGCCCCGGTGATCGAGGGAGAGTGGAGTCGTCGGGATCAAGGAACGACAACCGAGGGCGAGCTGGGCCTGGGAGAGCCCAAGGGCCTGTAAAGCCCCCGCTTCGGCTGTGGTGGTTCGAATCCATCCTCGCCCACCTCGGTGACCGCCCCGGGCCGTACCCACGGCCCGGGGCGGTGCGCTTCCGGCCCCGGGCCGCCACCGGACCGCCCCGGACCGGGACCGGATAGGCTCGGCCGCATGTTCGTCCTGGAGCTGACCTACACCGCGCCGCTGGACCGCATCGACGCGCTGCTGCCCGCCCACGTGGAGTGGCTCGGCCGCCACTACGGGAACGGCACCTTCCTCGCCTCCGGCCGCAAGGTGCCCCGCGACGGCGGCGTCATCCTCGCGGCGGGGGAGGACCGGGCGGCGATCGAGGCGCTCGCGGCCACCGACCCGTTCGCCGTCGAGGGCCTGGTGGCGTACCGGGTGACGGAGTTCCTCGCCACCAGCGTCGCGCCCGCCCTGGAAGCCCACCGGCAGCAGCTCCCCGCCTGAGCACCCGGCCGCCCGCCACCCGGACGGGGCCGCCCCGGTTCGGCGACCGGTCGTGCACTGGCTACGATCGGTGAGCACGGGGCAAGGAAGCGTCGGGCTGCGGGCCGGCGCACGGCGAGAAATCCAGTGGGAGTAGACGATGGCACACGCACGGGCCGGACAGCCGGCGCAGCCGGGCGACCTGGTGGACGTGGCGCGGCTGGTGACGGCGTACTACACGCTGCACCCGGACCCGGAGGAGCCCGGCCAGCGGGTCGCGTTCGGCACCTCCGGCCACCGGGGCTCCTCGCTGGACGCCGCGTTCAACGAGGACCACATCGCCGCCACCACCCAGGCGATCTGCGAGTACCGCGCCGCGGAGGGCATCACCGGCCCGCTGTTCCTCGGCGCCGACACCCACGCGCTGTCGGAGCCCGCGCAGGCCACCGCGGTCGAGGTGCTGGCGGCCAACGGCGTGACCGTCCTGCTGGACAGCGCCGACGGCTACACCCCGACCCCCGCCGTCTCGCACGCGATCCTGACCCACAACCGGCGCAACCCGCACTCGCTCGCCGACGGCATCGTCGTCACCCCCTCGCACAACCCGCCCCGCGACGGCGGCTTCAAGTACAACCCGCCGAGCGGCGGCCCGGCCGGCTCGGAGGCCACCGGCTGGATCCAGGACCGCGCCAACGCCCTGATCCGCGAGGGCCTGCGCGGCGTCAAGCGGGTCCCCTACGCGCGCGCCCTGGCCGCGGCCACCACCGGCCGCCACGACTACCTCACCGCCTACACCGAGGACCTGGTCTCCGTCCTCGACCTGGACGCCGTCCGCGCGGCCGGCCTGCGGATCGGCGCCGACCCGCTCGGCGGCGCCTCCGTCGCCTACTGGGGCCGG
Organism: Kitasatospora sp. NPDC058115; assembly: GCF_042884635.1. Taxonomy (NCBI): domain Bacteria; kingdom Bacillati; phylum Actinomycetota; class Actinomycetes; order Kitasatosporales; family Streptomycetaceae; genus Kitasatospora; species Kitasatospora sp. NPDC058115. The sequence goes on along the minus strand of NZ_JBHVTL010000009.1, from coordinate 145,374 downwards.
ATCGCCGAGACCCACCGCCTCGACCTGACCGTCGTCAACCCGGTCACCGACCCGACCTGGCGCTTCATGACGCTGGACTGGGACGGCAAGATCCGGATGGACTGCTCCTCGCCCTCCGCGATGGCCTCGCTGATCTCCCGCCGCGACGAGTACGCCATCGCCACCGGCAACGACGCCGACGCCGACCGGCACGGCATCGTCACCCCGGACGGCGGCCTGATGAACCCCAACCACTACCTCGCGGTCGCCGTCGACTACCTCTACCGCCACCGCGCCGAGTGGCCCGCCGACGCGGCCGTCGGCAAGACGCTGGTGTCCTCCTCGATGCTCGACCGGGTCGCCGCCGACCTGAAGCGCGAGCTGGTCGAGGTGCCGGTGGGCTTCAAGTGGTTCGTCGACGGCCTGCTGGAGGGCTCGATCGCCTTCGGCGGCGAGGAGTCGGCCGGGGCGTCCTTCCTGCGCCGCGACGGCGGGGTGTGGACCACCGACAAGGACGGCATCCTGCTCGCGCTGCTCGCCGCCGAGATCACCGCCGTGACCGGCCGCACTCCCAGCGAGTACTACCGCGACCTCACCGACCGCTTCGGCGCGCCCTCGTACGCCCGGGTGGACGCTCCGGCGGACCGTGAGCAGAAGGCGCTGCTGTCCCGGCTGTCGGCCGAGCAGGTCACGGCCGGGGACCTCGCGGGCGAGCCGGTCACCGCGGTGCTCACCGAGGCCCCGGGCAACGGCGCGGCCATCGGCGGCATCAAGGTGTGCACCGAGAACGCCTGGTTCGCCGCGCGTCCCTCCGGGACCGAGGACGTCTACAAGATCTACGCCGAGTCCTTCCACGGCCCCGAGCACCTGGCCCGGGTCCAGGAGGAGGCCCGCACCCTGGTGAACGGGGTGCTCGCCGGTCCGGCCAACGGCTGACCCGCGCACGCTGCGGCGGCCGCGCCCGGCGGGTGACCCACCCGCCGGGCGCGGCCGGCCCCGGCCCCGGCCCGGGCCCCGGCTTCGGCCGATTGGCCGGCGGCGTCAGGCCCGGTTGAGGGTGCGGCTGATGCCCGCCAGGACCGCCGTCGTGAGCAGCCAGCCGAGGGCGGTCAGCGAGTAGCCGAACCACTGCTGGGCCCCGGTCCAGTACCACGCGGTGCGCTGGCCCAGCCCGCCGATGGGGATGAGCAGGTCGAGGGTGTAGACCAGGGGGCTGAACGGGATGCTCTCGCCGGGCTTGACCTCGTGCGGCGCGCCGTGGCGGAAGACGAGGGTGCCGAGCAGGGCGAGGCCGCCGAGCCACAGCACGGCCTGCCAGGGGCGGTAGCCGTACCCGACGGTGGCGTCCAGCAGCCGGCCCCAGACCCGGCCGGGCAGCCGCAGGGTGCGCCGGCGCCGGCGCTGCTTCTCCAGGAGCACCCGGCGGGCGTCGTCGTCGTGGCCGATCCTCCGGTACCAGGCGGCGAGTTGCTCGTAGGGCTGCGGCGCGTAGCCGGGGAGCGCGGCCAGCCAGGCCAGTCGGCGGGCGACGGGGTCGGGGGCGCCGGTGGAGGTCTGGACGGAGCCGTAGCCGAAGCCGTCGAGGCGGGTGTCGGCCGGCCAGCTGTGGTCGTTGTCGTGCAGGACGACGGTCTGCGCGTCCTGGAGGTCGACGGTGCCGTCCGGGGTGGCGGCCGGCGTGAGCCGGAGGTCCCCGGCGGTCAGCCGCTTGGCGTCCAGGGCCACCGCGCCGCCACCGTCCAGGACGGCGGCGTCGAGCGAGAGCCGGCTGCGGACCGCCGCTCCGGGGAGCCGGACCGCGCCGGTGGCCGTGAAGCCGTCGGCGAGCACGAGGGTGGAGGCGCTGAGGTCGTCGCCGGTGAGCGCGTCGCCGCCGGGGTTGTCGATGCGGGCCCGCTCCATGAACAGTCCGCCGTTGAACCGGGTCCCGACCAGCCGCAGCCCGCCGCGGGCGTGGAAGCCGTGCCGGGCGAAGCAGCCGCCGTCCATCACCAGGCCCCCGGCCCACAGCGCCCAGACGCGCGACGGGTCCGGCTCGCTCCCGTCGAGGAACTCGGTGGCGGTGAGCCGGGCTCCGCTGAGCCGCAGTTCGCCGGTGATGTGCGCGCGGGTGAGGGTGAGCCGCCCGTCGAGGACGGCCTTCTCGAAGAAGAGGTTGCCGTCGACCTTCAGCAGCCACCCGTCGATCCCGGGGACGCGGCAGCCGCTCAGGCTGGTGGAGCGCAGCGTCGCGTCCCGCAGCACCACCTGCTCCTCGAAGTAGCAGCCCTCCAGACGCAGTTCACCGGCGGCCGTCAGCCCGCGCAGGTCGAGCCTCCCGGTGATGCGGGCCCCGGTCAGGTACAGCACGCGCACCGGGCCGGCCGGTCCGGCGTCGCCGAGCAGGGCGGTCGCGATCGCCTCGGCGCGCACCGAGCGTTCCTCGCCCCAGGCCGCGCCGCCGGTCGGATCGTCCTCGGCGGGTGCGCCGCTGCGCAGGTCGACCGGCGCGCCCGTGGCGCAGGCGTCCCACACCCGCTGTTCGGGCCCGGTCAGGTCCTGGTACGTCAGCATCCCGCCCCCCTCGGTCGGTGATCACTCGCGGACCGCAGCCTAGCGTCCGTCGCCGCCGCGTCCTCCCGGGTTTCCTGATGATCCGTTGATCGCAGGGGTCCTCGGCGCCGGAGCTGCCGACCCGCCGTCACGCCGGTGGTGGGTCGACCGGCCGGTCCGGCCGATCCGGCTGATCCGGCCGGCCCGGCGGGGAGCGTCATTCCGAACGTGCCGTGTTCCTCGTGCCGGAGGATTCGGCGGTATCCGTCCTACTCGCCTACGGACCGATCCCCTCAAGCCAGTTGGCCACGGCCAGGGATTGCCGAAGAGCCGGTCCGAAGGAGGCGGGGTCGGCCTCGGCGAGGGCGCGGCGGATGGCGACGGCTTCTTCGACGGCGGCCAGGCTTTCCGCCCGCAGGCCCACCTCGCCGAGCTCGATGGAGAAGCTGTTGAGGGCGCTGGCGAGGCCGGGCAGGTGGGCACCGGGGTCGGTCTCGCCGAGGGCGCGGAAGATGGCGACGGATTCTTCGGCGGCGGCGAGGCCCTCCGCCCGCCGGCCCGCCTCGCCGAGGTCGATGGAGAGGTTGTTGAGGGCGCTGGCGAGGTCGGGCAGGTGGGCACCGGGGTTGGTCCCGCTGAGGGTGCGGAGAATGGCGACGGATTCTTCGACGGCGGCGAGGCCCTCCGCCCGCCGGCCCGCCTCGCCGAGCTCGATGGACAGGCTGTTGAGGGCGCTGGCGAGGCCGGGCAGGTGGGCGTCCGGGCCGGCCTCGGCCAGGACGCGGTAGTGGCCGACGGCTTCCTCGACGGCGGCCAGGCCCTCCGTCCGCCGCCCCAGGGCGCCCAGCCGGACGGAGAGGTTGTTGAGGGCCATGGCGAGGCCGGGCAGGTGGGCGTCGGGGTTGGTCTCGCTGAGGGTGCGGCGGATGGCGACGGCTTCGTCGGCGGCGGCGAGGCCCGCCGCCCGCCGGCCCGCCTCGCCGAGCTCGATGGAGAGGCTGTTGAGGGCGCCGGCGAGGTCGGACAGGTGGGCGTCCGGGTTGGTCTCGCTGAGGGTGCGGAGAATGGCGACGGCTTCTTCGGCGGCGGCCAGGCCCTCCGCCCGCCGCCCCAGGGCGCCCAGCCGGTTGGAGAGGTTGTTGAGGGTGCCGGCGAGGTCGGGCAGGTGGGCGTCCGGGTTGGTCTCGCTGAGGGTGCGGAAGATGGCGACGGATTCGTCGGCGGCGACGAGGCCCTCCGTCCGCCGGCCCGCCTCGCCGAGGTCGATGGAGAGGTTGTTGAGCGCGGTGGCGAGGTCGGGCAGGTGGGCGTCGGGGTTGGTCTCGCTGAGGGTGCGGAAGATGGCGACGGCTTCTTCGGTGGCGGCCAGGCCCTCCGTCCGCCGGCCCACCTCGCCGAGTCGGACGGAGAGGTTGTTGAGGGCCATGGCGAGGTCGGGCAGGTGGGCGTCCGGGGTGGCCTCGGCCAGAGTGCGGCGGATGGCGACGGATTCTTCGACGGCGGCGAGGCCCTCTGCCCGCCGCCCCAGGATGCCCAGCCAGTTGGAGAGGTTGTTGAGGGCGCTGGCGAGGCCGGACAGATGGGCGTTCGGGTCGGCCTCGGCCAGGACGCGGTAGTGGCCGACGGATTCCTCGACGACAACCAGACCCTCTGCCCGCCGCCCCAGGACGCCCAGCCGGCTGGAGAGGTTGTTGAGCGCGGTGGCGAGGCCGGGCAGGTGGGTGTTCGGGTTGGCCTCGGCGAGGGCGCGGCGGATGGCGACGGATTCTTCGGCGGCGGCCAGGCCCTCCGCCGGCCGGCCCACCTCGCCGAGCCGGTTGGAGAGGTTGTTGAGGGCCATGGCGAGGCCGGGCAGGTGGGCGTCCGGGTTCGCCTCGGCCAGGGAGCGACAGTGCTGCGTGATGGTGGTGGCGACGCGGGCCGCGGTGGTGGCGAGGCGGTGGCTGGTGTGGGGGAAGAGATCGTGGAGGGTGTCGAGGGTGTCGAGTGGGGCGGTGGGGTCGGTGGTGAGGGTGTCGAGGGCGGTGATGAGCGGGGCCGGGTGGTCGGTGCGGGTCGCGGTCGTGATGATGTGGACGGCCAGGGCCTCGTGGTGGCGGAGGCAGAGGTCGGTGAGCGGGGTGTCGAGGCGGCCCTGGAAGGAGGGGTGGGCGGCGGCCCGGCTGTAGACGGTGAGGAGTTGCCCGCTCTGGGGGTCGTCGGCGCCGTCGAGGAGACGGTCGGCGAGGGCGGGGTCGGTTTCGAGGACCCGTCCGATGTGGCGTTCGGCGAGGCGGTCCGGCTGCAGCGCGCCCCACGGTGAGCCCGGGACCGTGGTGGGGTAGAGGGCGGTGAGCCAGGCGGTGATCCGGTCACGTCGGTCGCGTGATTGGTCCGCGAGCGCGGGCAGGCGCTGCCAGAGCAGGTCGGCCTGTCCGCGGTCGCCGGCGCCGGTGAGGTGGGCGGCGGCGAGCGCGGTCCTCAGGGTGTCCAGGCTCAGGCCGGGGACGAGGCCGTGGGCGGTGGCGGCGTCACGCCAGTAGCGGGCTTCGTGGCCGAGGAGCCGGTCCTCGACGTCCCGCGCTTCCTCGTTCCCGGTGCGGTCCGCGAGTTCGGTGCGTGCGGTGTCGAGGAGGTCGGCGAGGGCGGTCATGTGGAGGGTGAGCGCGTTGCCGTAGGCGTCGTCCAGGCCGAGCCGCCGGGGCGGCCGCAGGCTCGTGGCGCCCGCGGCCCAGTCGGGCCCGGCGAGGCCCACGACGAAGGGGAGCACGGCCGCGAGGGCGTGGGCGGCGTCGTGGTAGTGGCTGGCGCGCCGGTCCGGGTTGTCCTCCAGCGCGGTGAGGCGGTGGGCGCGGGCAGAGGTGAGGTGGTCCTCGGCCTGCCGGCTGGCGTCGCGGGCCTGCTGCCACCAGTCGCCGGCGGTCCGGGCCAGCAGCAGGAGTTTGAACGGGCTGGTGCCGGGGTGCTCGGCGGCAGCGTCGACGATCGCGCCGAGTTGTTCAGGGCGGGTCTCGGCGTAGTCGAGGACGACCAGCAACGGCCTGGCCGCGCGCCGCAGTTCGCGCAGTTGCTCGGGCCCGGCGCCGGAGCGGGGCCACAGCACCGTCCAGCCCCGGCCGGCGAGCCTGCGGCCGAAGTAGTGGGCGAGGCGGGTCTTGCCCTGCCCGGCCGGGCCGTGCAGCAGCCACGCACCGAACCCGTCCCGTCCGCACCACGCCTCCAGCTCGGCGAGCAGGTCCTCGCGGCCGTGGAAGGGGACGATCTGCCGCCCGGCCTCCAGCAGGGCCGCCGGTGTCACCGGGGCGCGCCGTACCGCGGCGGTGGTGGTGGGGTCGGCGATGTCCTGGAACTCCACCGCCTCCAGCCCGCCCGCAGGGCTTCCGCTGTGCTCGGTGAGGGTGGTGCGGAAGGCGAGGTCGTGGTGGAGGACGTAGGAGGGGACGACGTTGAGGCGGCCGTGGTTGGAGTGGGCGCGGTCGGAGGCGACGACGCCGGTGAGGTAGCGGTCGCAGAACACCGCCGCTCCCGACAGTCCGCCCCACGGCGACGTCCCGTCACCGGGCCATCCCGTACCCGGCGTGCGCAGGTCCATGACGTACTGGTTGCCGACGAAGCCGCTGCCCGGGTTCACCTCCCCGTGGAGGTGCGAGGCCTCGGCGGAGTGGTCGGGGCGCTGGGCCTCGTCCGGGACGCCCCACGTCTCGCACGGGGCACCGGGGCGGGTGGTGTCCGGTCGCCCCCACTGGACGGGTGCGGTGGGTGGCTGCCAGTGCGGGGAGTCGTCGACCAGGACGAGTGCCGCGTCGTCGCGTCCGCCAGGGGTCCCGGCCCAGAGCACGGTTCCGGTCGCGGTGCCGGTGCCGGCCGGGTGGAAGACCGTCACGCCCGTCCCGGCGGGTCCGGTGACGTGGGCGGAGGTCAGGACCAGTCTGCCGCCGACCGCGTACCCGGACCCGCGTCCACCCGGGCCGTCCACCCCGGCCAGCCGTACCCGCTCCACCCGTGCCCCCTACCACTCGTCCTGCTCGCCGCCACGTGGCCGCGACCGGCTCATGTGGGCCGGCCGCAGGTCCGGTTCTCAGTCGCTGAGGCGTCCGGTGCTGTCGCCCGGCCCGTCGGGGCGCTCCTGGGCGGATCGGACCAGAAGGTCGCCGCCCCCTGGGCACCTGGGGGTGAGGGTGAAGGTGACGCGGTGGGTGCGGGCGCGTGAGACGCCGGCCTCGGTCTCGGCGCCGACCGCCCAGAGCTTGAACCCGGCCTTGGCCTTGGCGTCGGCGCGCAGCTCGACCTCGAACTCCATCTCCACCGGCCCGACCGCGAACACCACCTGCGGGTCGTCACCGGCCCGCGCGGCGGCTTCGAGCAGTTCGTCGCGCACCGCCGCGACCGCGTCCGCCAGCGGAACATCCATCAAAGTCCACCCCTTCACGCACCTGACACCGTGCGGTCGTGCCGATGCGGACACCGTAGAGCCCTGGCGTGGGCTCTCGCAGGGAAAGCACGACTTCGGCCGGACGGGCCCGCCCGCGGCGGCAAGGGCCGCCGGTCCGGGGCTGCTGCCGGCTGTTGTACCGTCACCCGGAGGCCGGGGCCTGGAGGTGGACGGTCCGGTCGGTTGCGTCAGCGTCCGCCCGTCGGCGACAGCGTCCGTCGGGCGGGCCGCCGCGTCAGGCCTTGCCGAGGCGCACCTCCAGCGCGCCGGGACGCGGAGTTGATGCACCCGGCGCAACTCCGCATACTTTCGCCACCACTTCTTCACCCGGGGGACCACGTGAGCCAGCCGCCGCCGTACCCGAACGGCGATCCCAACCCGTACCAGCAGCCGCCCCAGCCCCAGCAGCCACCGGCCTACGGCGTCCCGCAGCCGTACCCGGGGCAGCCGTACGCCGGCCAGCCGTATCCGGGCCAGCCGTACCCGGGCCCGGCCCCGGCTGCGCCGTACGCGCCGCCGCGCGCCTCCGGCAGCCCGGTCGGCGCGTTCTTCCTCGGCTTCGCCGCCTCGCTCGTCGTGGCGGCGGTCTACAGCGCGATCTTCGTGTTCACCTTCGACGCGCAGCAGTCCCGGGGCAGCGTGCACACGCTCTACCTGGCGCACGCCTTCGTCAACGGGGCGGTGGTGGGCCTGCTGGTGGGCCTGGTAGGCCGCCGCAGCCCGGGCGCGTGGATCGCGGGCGCCGTGGTGGCCGTGCTCGGTGCCTTCTTCGGTTACGCCAACGCGGTTCCCTTCATGGTCCTCCGTGACAGCGGGGCCGACGGCCTCCAGTTCATGCTGGAGCACGAGCCCTTCGGCCCGGCCAAGGCGTGGTGGGGCGGCTGGGACGGCTCCGAGTGGATCTCGCTGCTGGGCCTGGCGATCGCCGCGCTGGCGGCCTGGGGCACCGCCTTCCTGACGGGCCGCAACCGCCGCTGACCCGGCCGGGCCCCGCCCCGGGTGGGCCGCCCCTCCGGCGGCCCACCCGGGGCACCCGGCCGGCTACGACCTGTCCGACGTCCCGTCCGGCGTCCCGGCCGGCTCGGCGCCGGGCGCGGTGTCGGCGAGGGCCCGCAGCTCCCGGGCGTGGCGCGGCAGACCGTTGACGTCCAGCACCTCGCGCAGGTTGACGTTGAACTCCCAGGCCAGGGTGGAGCCGGCGATCGCGCGGATCACCGTGCGCTGCGCCTCCGTCAGCGGCTCGCCGTCGGTGTACGCCTCGATCGGGAACACGATGTCGAGCAGGGCACCCGCGACGGCGACGGCGTCGATGGCGTTGACCTCGTCCAGCACGGCGCACAGCTCGCCCAGCAGCGGTTCGGCCTGCTCGGACGGCAGGAGCGCGAGGGCGGTGGCGGCGTCGGTGGCCGGGTCGCCCGCCCCGAGGTACAGCTCGTCGAAGCCGGTGACGTCCAGTTCGCCGCGGAGCAGCTCGATCAGCGGCCGGGCGCCCGGGCGGGCGGGGGAGCGGTGGGTGCGCACCCAGGTCAGGGCCGCGCAGAAGCGCAGCAGCGGATCGTCGTCGGCGAGGTGCCGCTCCAGCGCGCGGAGGATGTCGGGGCCGGCCTCGTGCAGGGCCAGGCCGAGCAGGATCTCCGCACGGATCCCGGGTTCGGGTTCCAGGGCGAGGCGCTCGTGCAGCGCCCCGGCCGCCACCCCGCCCGGCGCGGCGGCGAGCAGGGCGACGGCCGCGCGCCGGATCCGGGCGTCCGGATCGGCGGCCTGGCCGGCCCAGACCGGCACCGCGTCGGCGAGGGACCGGTAGATCTCGTGGTAGGCGGGCTCGGCGCCGCTGTCGGCGAAGTGCTCCTCCGGACCGGTGTCGCCGTCGGCGCCGACGGCGTCGGCGTCGGGGAGGGCCGCGAGGATGCCCTTGAGCTCGTGCGCGGCGTCGAGGCTGCCGTCGCGCGTCGCGATGTCGGCCAGGAAACTCAGCAGCGCGGCCCGGGCGTCGGCCGGCTCGACCCGGTCGACCAGCGCGCTCATGGACCGGAACGCCGGCCCGGTGGCCTCCGCGACGGTGTGCTGGTGCAGCAGCATCACCGACAGCTGCCCCAGCGCCAGGGAGAACGCCCCGAGGCCGGGGAGCGCCAGCCCCTTGAGCAGGAACGGCACGTGCTCCGGGCGGCCGAAGAACGTCTCCAGCTCGCCCCACGGCACCGTCCCGGCGTCGCGCAGCCCGGCCGGCACGGGCGCCGTGTGCCAGGCGTGCAGGGTGCGGGCGGCCTCGCCGAGGTCCTCGTCGCGGGCGAGGTCCAGGCCCGCGAAGGTCACGCTCCCCGGCCCGGCCGCGCCGGTGCCGTGCACGTGCCAGGTCCCGACCGGGCCGCCGCCGACACCGGGCTCGACGTACCCCTCGGCGATCAGTGCCCCGTCCGCGTCCCGGGCGCGCCACCGTTCGACGGCTGCCCCCTCGATCGTGACGTCGGTGGGTACGACGTCCGCCGTCAGGGTGCCGTCGGCGCCGTACCAGTGCTCGGTGAGGAGGGTGCCGTCGCGTTCGGTGCGCTCGACCCGCAGGGAGCCGTCCTCGTGGAACCGCCGGTGGACGGTGGTGCCGTCGTCGGGCCACTCGCGCTCGCGCGCGGGCGCCCCGTCCTTGTAGTCGCGCCGCGACCGCGGCCGGCCGTCCGGCCGGTAGCGGTCCACCCGGTAGAGGGTGCGCGAGCCCAGGTACGTCCTGCGCTCCACCGGCCTGTCGTCGGCGAAGTCGGTCTCCTCGTACCCGTGGTAGAAGCTGTCGGGGCGGTCGTACTCCGGCCCCTTGGTGTCGGAGGTGCTCTCCCAGGCCTGCTTCCACAGCCGCCACGTCCCGGTGGCGGCCCCGGTCCCGCCGTCGAGGTCGCCGGTGACGAACGCGAGCAGGCCCGCCACCCACACCGCGTCCTCGGGCACGCCGGCGGACGGCACCGCGGGCGGGGTCCGCACCTCGGCCGGCTCCGCCGTCGCGGGCGGCTCCGACCGGAGCAGCCGCAGCGCCAGCTCCGGCAGCCCCTCGTAGGCGGCGAACCGCGCCGCGCCCGGCGAGGCGCCGAGGCCGGCCGCCAGGCACAGGTCGACGGACGCGGCGTCGCCGTCGCGGGCCGCCTCGATCAGCGGGTCGGGCCCGGCGTCACCGCGCGGGAAGCGGGCGACCTCGTCGCCCGCCCGGTTGTGGACCAGCCGGTCGGCGGCGCCGTCGGCGGTCCAGTGCCGGGCCACGCCCATGAGCCGGCCGTCCTTCCCCCAGCGCGGCGCCGACCACTGGCCGGTCGGCCAGAAGGTGGCGATCTCCGGCACACCGGCCGGGCGTTCGGGCACGGGCTCGCCCTCGGCGGTCACCTCGGTGCCGTCGGCGGCGAAGCAGGCCTGACGGATCCGGACGCCCTGCTCGTCGTATGCGTGGACCGCCGAGCGCAGGACCTCCGGCAGGCCGTCGAACGAGAACGGGTCGCGGCTCGGGCGGTCGCTGCGGTGGCCGGTGACGACGACCGGTGTGCCGTGGCGGTGCTCGGCACGCACCGCCAGGGTGCCGTCGTCGTGGTAGCGCAGCAGCGTCCCGTGGCGCCGGCCGTCGTGCCAGCCGCTCTCCTCCAGCAGCGTCCCGTCGGGGCGCCACAGCCGCCACGGGCCGGTGGGCGCGCCGTCCCGGCGCGCTCCGGCCGCCCAGACCGGCCACGTCGGCCCGCCGTCGGCGAGCTCCCACTCCTGGAGGTACTCCGCGTCCGCGGGCACGCCCGTGGGCCGGCCGGCCGCGGGGTCCGAAGTCCCCGCCCTCACCTGCTGATCGTCAGACATGCCCCGTATGCAAGCACCCTCCACCGACAGGGTGCACCCGGGGGTCCGTCCGGTCTGATGCCGCGTCAATCCATCGGTGTGCGCGGATGTCCGTCGGCGATCCGGGGTGCCGTGGCGTCCGGGCGGGACGAAGCCGCTCCCGGGCCCGTGCCGAGGACCAGGACCACCGCGACGAGCGCCAGGGCGAGTGCCAGGGCGAGTGCCGCCAGCAGGGCCAGTGCCAGGGCCCCGCAGCCGCCGCCGGGTCGGCCGGCGGCTGGGCCGGCGGGCTGCGGCGGGGCCGGGGACGGCGGCCCGCCGTCGAGGCCCCGCGCGGTCCCGCTCCCGTCCCGCGCGCGCCCGTCCTCGGCACCCCCGGGCCGCTCGGGCCGCTCGGGCACGTCCACCGCGAACGCGGCGCAGGCCGCGCCCTGGTGGGCCGCGAGCGCGACCACCCGCAGGGCCACCCCGAGCCGCACGTGCGGCGTGCCGTGCACCCGCCCCGCCGCCCCGGCCCCGGGGACGCCGAACCGGGAGGCGATGTCCGGGCCCGCCCCGGCGAGGACCGGCGGCAGCGTGCAGCGCAGTTCGATCCGGCGGGTCGCCCCGGCGGGCAGCGGCTCCTCGACGGCCCGCCGGTCGAAGTCCAGCCGGCCTTTGAGGGGTTCGACGGGTTCGAGGCGGAAGCCGGTCGGGTGCGGCCCCTCGTTGTGGACGAGCAGGTCCAGGGTGACGGTGCCGCCGGCGGTCCCGAACCGGCGCGGCGGCTCGCACCAGGCCCGGACGGCCGCGTCCGGCCCGGCCCGCAGATCGGTGCCGCAGTACTCGCCCGGGCAGTAGCGGCCGAGCCGCTCGGCCCCGTCCGTGCTGCTGCCGCACAGTTCGCAGTAGAGCGCCATGCTCCCGCCTCCGTCCCGCCCCGGGGTTACCCGGCCGCCTGCCGCGGCAACCGCCGCCGCCCGGACCGGAACCGCCCCGTGACCGTCGTGCGCCCCGGGCCGTGGTCCGTCCGCCGTGGTCCGTCCGCGGGGTCCGTCCGCGGGGTCCGTCCGCCGGGGCGGGCGCGGTCAGGGCGCCGCGTCGGCGGGGGCGGGTTGTTCGGCGTCCCCGAAGCGGGCGAGGGTGAGGGCCCCGCACACCGCTGCCGCGAAGCCCGCGACCGCGAGCGGTTCGAGGTCGTGGCGGGTGTGGTCGCCGAGCAGCAGCACACCGACCACGGCCGGTCCCAGCGTCTCGCCGAGCACCATGGCCGCCGTCGCGGCCGTGACCGACCCGTTCTGCATCGCCCAGGTGAGCGCGGCGAAGCCGGCCAGCCCGGCGCACGCGATCGCGTAGGCGGCCGGTTCGGTCAGCAGGTCCGGCAGCCGGGGGTCCGGCAGGACCCGCACGGCGACGCCGACCACGCCGAACTGAAGACCGGCGACCAGCCCCAGCAGCGGTGCCCGCCGGCTCCCGCCGAACCGTACGACCGCCCAGCCCGCACCGGCCAGCAGGGCCGCGACGAGCAGCGTGCCGAGCCGCAGCGCCGGGGTGCCGTGCCCGGGCCCGTCGCGTCCGGCGCTGACGGCGAGCACGCACAGCCCCGCGCACACCGCCGCCACCCCGGCCCACTCGCTGCGCCGCAGCCGCACGTGCAGCACCCGGGCCGCGCCGACGGCCGTCACCGCGAGCGCCGAGGCGAGCACCGCCTCCACCTCGTACAGCGGCAGCCGCTCCAGCGCCAGGAGTTCGGCGCCGAAGCCGAGCATGTCCATCCCGACCCCCGCGAGGAACGGCCACTGCCGCAAGGTCCCCGCCAGCGCGGCCGCCCCGCCGGGCCGCTGCCCGGCGGCGGCCCGACGCGCCCCGACCGCCTGCAGCACGGTGGCGGATCCGGTGAGCAGGGCGGCGGCCAGCGCCGCGAGCAGGCCGAAGGACATGCGCCGACCGTACGGGCCCGCGCCGCCCCGGGCCCGGTCCGGCACGCCGGGCCGGTCGTCGGCGCCGGGCTCCACCGTGCCGTCGGCGCGGCGGAGGTCCGCCGGGTCCTGCCGCTGCCCGCCTGGCGGGCCCGACGCGCCTGGCGGGCGTGCCCGGCGAACGGCGGGGGCCGGTCGGCGGGTGCGATTCAGGCCCGGTGGCTGATTGGCATGCACAAATTGGACCGGATATTACTTGTGGGTAATGTTGCGGCGTCCGGCGGGTGAACGACCCGCCGCCCGCTCTTCGCTGAAGGAACATCACGTGTCCCGACCCGGCTCCCGCCGCTCCGGTCGCGCGCTGCGCACCGCTCTCGCCGCCGCCGCGGCCACCACCCTGCTCGCCGTCGCCCCGGCCGCCCCCGCCCACGCGGACTCCGCCGCGGCCGCCGGGGCGACGGCCGGCCCGGCCGCCCCGCACCTCGACGCCGTCGAACGCGTCCTGCGGGAGGTGTCCCCCGGGCTGGAGGGCACCGTGTGGGAGCGCACCGAGGGCAACGGCCTCGCCGGAGCCGCGAATCCCGCCGGCCCGGCCGGCTGGCTGCTCCAGACGCCCGGCTGCTGGGGCGACGCCAGCTGCGCCGACCGCCCCGGCACCCGGGCGCTGCTCGCCGGGATCGCCGCCGACGTCTCCGCCGCCACCCGCACCGTCGACCTCTCCACCCTCGCGCCGTTCCCCGACGGCGGCTTCCAGGACGCCCTGGTCGCCGGTCTCAAGGCCTCCGTCGCGGCCGGCCACCGCCCCGTGGTGCGCATCCTGGCCGGCGCCGCGCCGGTCTACCACTCCACCGTGCTGCCCTCCCGGTACCGGGACGAGCTCGTCTCCCGGCTGGGCTCCGCGGCCGGGTCGGTCAGCCTCACCGTCGCCTCGATGACGGCCTCGCGCACCGCCTTCTCCTGGAACCACTCCAAGCTGCTCGTCGTCGACGGACGCACCGTCATGTCCGGTGGCATCAACGGCTGGAAGGGCGACTACCTCGACACCGCCCACCCCGTCTCGGACGTCGACCTCGCGCTGGCCGGCCCCGCCGCGACCTCCGCCGCCCGCTACCTGGACACCCTCTGGGAGTGGACCTGCGCCCGCACCGGGGTGTTCGACAACGCCTGGTTCGCCTCCTCCGACGGCAGCGCCTGCCGCCCGTCGGCCGAGCGCGAGCTCAACCCGCCGGCCCCCGCCGCGGGCACCGTCCCGGTGATCGCCGTCGGCGGTCTCGGCGTCGGGATCAAGGACGCCGACCCCGGCTCCGCCTACCGCCCCGGATCCGTCCCCGGGGCCGCGGACGCCCGGTGCAGCGCGCTCGCGCTGCACGACAACACCAACGCCGACCGCGACTACGAGACGGTCAACCCCGAGGAGAACGCCCTGCGCGCCCTCGTCGGCAGCGCCCGCCGGCACGTCGAGATTTCCCAGCAGGACCTCAACGCCACCTGCCCGCCCCTCGCCCGCTACGACGCCCGCCTCTACGACACGCTCGCCGCCAAGCTCGCCGACGGCGTGAAGGTGCGGATCGTGGTCAGCGACCCGGCGAACCGGGGCGCGATCGGCAGCGGCGGCTACTCGCAGATCAAGTCGCTCGCCGAGATCGGCGATCTGCTCAAGGCCCGCCTCACCGCCCTCACCGGCGACGGCGGCCGGGCGGGCGCCGCGCTGTGCGGCAACCTCCAGCTCGCCACCTTCCGTGCCGCCCCCGCCGCCACCTGGGCCGACGGCCACCCGTACGCGCTGCACCACAAGCTGGTCGCGGTGGACGACGAGGCGTTCTACATCGGCTCGAAGAACCTCTACCCGGCCTGGCTCCAGGACTACGGCCACCTCGTGGAGGACCGGGGCGCCGCCGCCCAGCTGGACCGGGAACTGCTCGGCCCCGAGTGGCAGTACTCCCGCGCCACGGCCACCGTCGACTGGACCACCGGCCTCTGCCGCGCCTAGCCGGGCCCGGCTCCGAACCCCCGCCTCCCGGCCGACGCACCCCCCGCCCGGCGGCCGGGAGGCGCCCCCGCCTCCGCACCGCCGATGCACGCGCCCGGACGCGGCCCGGACGCCGCCCGGGCCGCCCTCCGGGCGGACGAGGGGCGACGGGGGTTCGAAGCCGGGCCCCGGGAACGGGCCCCGGCACTCCCGCCGGTCAGTCGTCCAGCGGCGAGGGCCCGGTGGCCGCGGAGCGGTCCCGGGTGCGCTCGCGGGCGGCGCGGCAGGGGAGGTGACGGGTGAGGGCGTCGCTGCAGTTGGCGGCGGCCATCCGTTGCAGCAGGGTGGCCAGGCGGGTGACGAGCGGGCGCAGCCGGGCCCTCAGAGCGGCGTCCGCGCGCGCGTCGAGGCGCTCGATGGCGGAGCAGAGCCGGGTGACGAGATGTGCGGTACCACGGACGGCGCGGCGGAGGTGCTTCACGCGAGTGCAACCGGTCCGTCACCCGGCCGGTTCCGGCCGGGGGCCGGGTGGCCGATGGCAGAGACCGGGCCGCGCGCCGGGCGCGCCCGGTCCGCGCCCGCGTGGGCGCCGCGCCGCCCGGCGGGCCCTTCGCCCGTGGAGGAACGACGGGCCCGCCGGCCGGTCGGGCGGTCAGTACGAGCCCGACACCAGCTCGGCCACCGCGCCCTGCCGCTGCGGCTTCCAACCGAGCGCGGCGCGGGCGGCGGCGCCGCTGACGCTCTGGTCGAGGGCGAGCGCGCCCGCGAAGAGCGGGCCGAACACCTCGCCGGCCTGCTCCAGCGGCACCAGCTCCGGGGCGCCGGGCACCCCGGCCGCTCGGCCGGCGGCCCGGGCGAGCTCGCGCACCGGGACGGCCGACTCGCCGACGCCGTGCCAGAGGGTGCCGGCCTCGGCCCGCTCGACGGCGGTCACGAACAGGTCGGCGAGGTCGTCCACGTGGACGGTCGGCCAGCGCACGCCCTCCTCGCCGTAGTACTCCGGAGCCCCCTGCCGGCGGGCCCGGTCGACCAGGACGGCGGGGATGCCGCCGCCGCGGCCGTACACGATGCCGGGCCGCACGACGACCGCGCGCACGCCCTCGGCGGCCTCGGCCAGGACGCGCTGCTCGATCCGCGGGCGGTAGCCGACGATGTCGATCGGGTCGGTCGGGGCCTCCTCGTCGACCTCCTGGGCCTCGCCGGTGGCGCCGAGCACCCAGACGCCGCTGGTGTAGACGAAGGGGCGGCCGGTGCCGCGCAGCGGAGCGGTGAGCGCCCCGATGACGGCGGTGTCGACGTCGACGTCGCCGCTCGGGGGAGCCAGGTGGATCACGCCCTCGATGTCGGGGGTCACCGCGCCGGCCAGCGAGGCCGGGTCGGCGGTGTCGCCGACCACCTGGGCGTGCCAGCCCCGGTCGGGCTGCGGCTCGGGGTTGCGGGTGAGCGCGACGACCTGGTGGCCGGCGGCGGCGAGGTGCTCGGCGACGGCGGAGCCGATGTAGCCGGTGGCGCCGGTGAGCAGGATCTTCATGACATTCCACCTCTGTCGAAAATTTCGATATCGAAACTATAGGCACGCTGGATCCGCACTGTCAAACATTTCCACGTCGAACTGTTAGACTCGCCGCATGACGGAACAGCAGCCGCAGCAGCACGACGGCGTCGACCGCATCACCGCCCAGTGGCGCGCGGTCCGCCCCGACCTGGACGCCTCCCCGATGGCGGTGATCGGCCGCATCTCCCGCGCCTCGCGCCTGCTGGAGCGCGGGATCAAGGACAACCTCGCCGTCCACGGCATCGAACCCTGGGAGTTCGACGTCCTGGCGACCCTGCTGCGCTCCGGCCCGCCGCACGTCCTCAACGCCGGTGAGCTGAGCTCGGCCGCGATGGTCAGCTCCGCGGCGCTCACCAACCGCATCGACCGCCTCGTGGAGAAGGGCCTGGTCGACCGGGCCGTCGACCCCGCCCACCGCCGGCGGGTGCTGATCTCGCTGACCGGTGCCGGTGAGGAGCTGGCCAACCGCCTCGTCGAGCACCACCTCGTCGGCGAGGAGCGCCAGCTCGCCGGGCTCACCGCCGCCGAGCGCGAGCAGCTCGCCGGTCTGCTGCGCCGGGTCCTCCTCGCGCTCGGCGACCACGTCGAGGACTCGGCCGAGGGGTAGCCGTTCGGCGGGGAGCCGCCGGGAAGGCGCGCGGATTCGGTCACCTGACGGTGTTTCGGCCGGGCGCCGGGCCGAGACTGGTCGCGGCGCCCCGGTCCGGGGGAGCGGGGCGCCGCCCGAGGGGCGGCTGCGGAGGGCACGCGACCGGCAATGGCCATGCCATTGTTACAAGATGTGCTGAGTTTCTCCACCGTTGCCCCCGGGGCCCTACCATCCTGCGCGGGGGCGCCGGAGTTCCGGCTTCCGGTGCCCGCCCGTGCGCCCCGTGACGCCGCAACTCCCTTGTGAGGAAACGTGTCTGACTGGTCGTTGGCGATCGACTTCGGTACCTGCTTCACCACCGCGGCCGTGCGCGTCGAGCAGGCCGGTGCGGCGGAACCGGGGGCGGCGGGGCCCGGGGCGGTGACGGCCGTCGAGATCGAGAACAGCCGCTGTCTGCCGTCCCTGGTCTGCCTGGACGACGACGGCCGGCTGCTCACCGGGCGGGCCGCCGTCCAGCTCGCCGCCCAGCGCCCGGAACGCGCCGAGCAGCACCCCAAACGGGCGCTGCTGCGGCAGCCGGCCGTGCTGCTGGACGACCGCGAGGTGGCCACCGTCGACCTCGCCGCCGCCGTGCTGGCCCGGGCGGCGCGCGAGGCCCGGGCGCGGCGCGGCGGCACGGAGCCGGCGCGCACCGTGCTCACCCACCCCGCCGACTGGTCGCCGGGGGACCTCGACCGGCTGGTCGAGGCCGCCCGACGGGCCGGACTGGACGCGCCGGAACTGCTGCCGGAACCGGTGGCGGCCGCCCGCTTCCACGCGGCCGACGCCGCCCCGGCGGACGGCGGCGCGCCGATCGCCGTCTACGACCTCGGTGGCGGCACCGTGGACATCGCCGTGCTCCGCCGGGAGGCGGACGGCTTCCGGGCCGTCGCGGTGGCCGGCGACCCCGACTTCGGAGGTCGTGACCTCGACCAGGCCCTGTTCGAACTGCTCCGCGACCGTGCGCTGGACCTCGACCCCGAGCCGTGGCAGCGGCTCTGGTCCGACCCGGCGCCCGCCGCCGCTCACCAACGGGCCCAGCTCGCACGCGAGGTGACCCTGGCGAAGGAATCCCTGTCGCAGACCGGCACCGTGTACCTCGCGGTGCCCGGCTACCCGGATCCCTTCGTGGTCCAGGGCGGTGAGTACCGGGCGGCCGTCACCCCCGCGCTCACCGCCTCGGTGGGGCTGCTGGAGCGGACCGTCACCCGCGCCGGGCTGACCCCGGACGGGCTGGGGGCCGTGGTGCTCAGCGGGGCCGCCAGCCTGACGCCGCCGGTCGCCGACCTGGTCGCCGCCTGGCTGGGCCGGATGCCCGACCTGGCCGCCGATCCCAAGGCCGCCGTGGCCCTCGGCGCGCTCACCGACCCGCCCGCGCCGCCCGCCCAGGGCGGTTCCGACACCGACGCCGGCTCCGACGGGGCGGGCGCCGAGGAGCCGGCCGCCCGCCGCTGGAGCGTCACCCACTACCCGGACGAGGTCGATCCCGAGCTCTGGTTCTGAGCCGCCGGCGCTCCTGCCTCGTCCCCGACCCGTCACCCCGTCACCCCGTCACCGTCACGCCGTCACCGTCACGCCGTCACCGTCACGCCGCCGCCGTCGTCGAGCCGCGCCGTGCCCCGCCCTGCCCTGCCCTGCCCGAAAGCGCACCACCCGCCCGAGGACCCGCGAGAACCGCGAGGAACCGCATGGACATCGTGATGCTCGGCCACAGCGCGGCCGGGAAGACCAGCTACCTCTCCCTGATGTACGCCGCCATGTGCGACGGCGTCGAGGGCATGACCCTGCGCACCGCCGACCGCGACGCCCACCGCTCGCTGCTGGCCGACGCCCGCGCCATCCTGCGCGGTCGCTACCCGAGGGCCAGCGACCGGCCGCACCGCTACGAGTTCGTGCTCTGCCACGACGGCGACGAGATCTTCCCGTTCCGCTGGACCGACCACCGCGGCGGCGCACTCACCGAACACCGCCGCTCCAGCCCGCAGGCCGCCCGTCTGCACGACGACCTGGTCGCCGCCGACGGCATCGTGCTCTTCGTCGACGCCCTGCGCCTGGACACCGACCCCGAGGCCGCGGAGGACGTCCGCCGGCTCGTCGTCCGCGTCCACCAGGCCGTCGCCGACCGGGAGGAGAGCGTGACCCCGCTGGTGATCGCCCTCACCAAGACCGACCTCGTCGACCTCGGCGCGCCCGACGCGGAGGAGCGCTTCGTCGGACCGTTCATGCCGCTGATCGAGGCCGTCCAGGAGACCCGGCACATCCAGGGGGCGTTCATCCCGCTGGTCTGCGGGCCGGAGCCGGAGGGCGTGGCGCTGCCGGTGCTCTGGACGCTCCGGTTCGGGATCATCGGCCGCGCGATGGAGCTGTCCGCCTCGATCGACAGCCTGATGGCCTCCGCCCGCTTCGCCGACCAGCGCGACACCCTGTGGGACCGGCTCAGCAGCTGGTGGGAGGACGAACCGTCCTGGGCCTCCATCCGCGACCGCGACCGCGCCCGGGCCGCCGCCGAACTGGCGCGCCTGGAACCGCTGGTGGCACCGGCCGACCGGCTGGGCGAACTGCTGGAGGACGTCCTCGCGTTCTGAGCGCCCCGATCCCTCCCGACCACCGCCGACGAACAGCGCCACCACGCACCGGCGTTGCCCCGCACCGGCGTTGCCACGCGGCAGTGCCACCGGGCAACGACGTCACCGACGACCGACCTTACGAGACGAAGGACACCGCACGATGACGGTCCCCACCCTCACCCTCACCCTGCTCGGAGCCAGCGGCTCGGGCAAGACGGCCTACCTGCACGGCATGTACAACCGGCTCTCCATGGGCGTGCAGGGCTACTACCTCTACACGACCGACCCCGACCTCGACCTCGACCTCGCCGAGGACTGGGCCCGGCTGCGCCGTACCGGCACGATGCCCAAGGCCACCTCGGACCGGCCGATCTCCTACGAGTTCGTGTTCCGCCGGGGCATGCGCGACCTCATGACCATCGACTGCGTGGACTTCCGCGGCAACGCCGCCCTGGACCGGCGCGGCGCCGCCGAGGACGTCGCGCTGCTGGAGGACCGGCTGATGCGGTCCGACAGCATCATCCTGGCGCTGGACTCCGAGCACGTGGCCGAGTGGATCAAGCACGGCGCGCCCGGCAACCTCGACCGGGACGACGACCCGATGGAGATCTCCCGGTTCAGCCGCGCGATCTCCCGGGTGTTCAGCGCGCGCCTGGCGGACGGTGACCCGGTCCCCGGCGTCACCGTCCTGCTCACCAAGGCGGACCTGCTGGCGGAGCGCACCGGCATGCGGCCCGCCGAGGCGCTCCAGACGGCCGGCCGGAACTTCGCCAAGCTGGTCCCGGTCCTCGGCGGCGACGACGCCGAGGGCGTCACGGTGGCGCTCTGCGCCGTCCAGCTCGGCAACTTCGGCGCGGCGGCCCAGGCCACCGTGGACGCCAGCCGGATCGCCCCGAAGAACCTCCACCTGCCGATCATCTTCAGCCTCCGCCACTACCTCAGCGAGGGCATCGTGCGGAACCGGCAGGAGATGTCCAGGCTCGCCGGCAGCCTCGACGCCTCGCGCGGCGAACTGGCCGCGCTCAGCCAGGGGTTGTTCGGCGGGCTGTTCAAGGGGGCGCAGAAGAACAGCGCCCGGCAGGAGATCGACCGGCTGCTCGCCAGCAGCTCGGCGACCTCGGCCGACCTGCAGCGCGCCCAGGAGCGCTGCCGGGAGCTGGACGAGGAGCTGCGGGGGGTCGCGATCTTCCGCGACGGCCGGCTGCTCACGGACTGAGGGGCGGACGCCATGACGAGGAGCACGACCGACGGGCCCGGGCCCGGGAACGCCGACGGCTGGTCGGCGGTGGTCTACGGCCGCACCCTGCGGGTCGACCAGTGGTGGCGGGCGCTGCCCGCCGGGGTCGACCGGCAGGGACCGGTGGGGGACGCCGTGCGCGCCGCCGTGGCCGGCGGGAGCCGGCTGGAGCACGGCCCGCGCTTCCTGCTGCACCGTGACGACCGAGGGGTCCTGGTCGGCGCCGCCTGCGAGCTGGACCTGATCAGCCGGGTGATGGTGCAGGACCGGTTCGGCCGTCCGCTGTACGGCTTCGTGGGCTGGTACCGGCCCGCGTCGGCCGGCAGCGGCGGGCGGGTCCCCGCGCTCGCCGAGCTGGCCGGCCACCTGGCCGACTGGGCCGGACCGGTCTACGCCGAGTGGATCGCGCAGACCTGGGAGGCGGTGGGGCGGGAGGAGGCCGAGCCGCGGACCACCCGGGCGGTCGCCGCGCCGTGGCCGGAGCGGGCACCGCTCGCGGCCGGGGCGGCGCCGCAGCCGGCGGCATGGCGGCCCGCCCTTCCGGCCGGGTGCCACCTGCTGCCCGAGGCGGACGCGCCCGGACTCTGGGCGGCCGCCGCGGCCGGGCCGGGCCGGTGCGTGCTGGTCACCGGCTGGCGCCGCCGCGCGGACGCCGACGCGGACCGGCTCACCCATCTGACCAGCGCGGACTGCCACGGCTACGAGCTGCTGCGGCCCCCACCGCCCCCGCCGCCGCCCCGTCCCGTACCGCCGCCGCCCGTACCCACGCGGTCCGGTCCCCCGCGGTCCGGTCCCGCGCCCGCGGCCGAATCCGGTCCCGGTGCGACGCCGGGGCCGAGGCCCGGTCCGCGACCCGGACCGTCCGGATGGGGGAGGGCCGCACGCAGAATCGGGAAGGCCATGGCCGACGCCTTCTGGTCGGAGGAACCCGAGCAGCAGGAGACCGGGCGCAGCGAACCCGGGCGCAGCGAAGCCGGACGGAGCCAACCCGGGCGGAGCGAACCCGGGCGTCCGGAGGCCGCACCGAAGCGCTGGGGCCGGGCGGAGACCGACCGGCCGGCCCCCGGGAAGCGGTCGGGGGACGAGCCCCGGCCCGGCCGCGACCCGTACGACGGCCTGGGCGAGCCGTTGCCCGGGCCGCGGCGCCCGGAGCGCCCGGCGCCGCCCGCACCGGAACCCTTCCACCCCGCCGCGCCTGGATCCGCCGCGCCTGGATCCGCCGCGCCAGGATCCGCCGTGCCCGGCTCCGCCCCGCCGCCCGTGGCCGGCCCGCCCCGGCCGTCCGCGGACGAGCCGCCGCGCTGGCGGACCCGGGCAGTCGACCCGCGCCAGGCCGACCTGTCCGGCATGTTCGGCGAGTTCGACGACGACCCCGAACCGCCGCCGCCCGCCCCGCCGACCGGTCCCGCCGCGCCCGCCGCGCCGACGACCGCCCCCGCCCCGCCGAAGAGCCCCTCCGGCGACCCGGGCGCCCGGACCGACCCCGCCACGGGAGAACCCTCATGACCCCGCCCCGCCCCGAAGCCCCCTCCCACGCCCGCGTCCTCGACTTCGCGGCCCGCACCGCCGGCCTCCTCGAACGCGCCGCCCGCACCGCCGCCGCCGAGGCCCCCGGCGACGACCGGTCGGCCGGTGCCGCCGGCGGCGCCCGGCGCGTGCGCACGGAGGCCGCCCGGGCCGCCGGCGGCGCCGCCTCCCTGGTCGTCGTCGGCGAGAAGAAGCGCGGCAAGAGCTCCACCATCAACAGCCTGGTCGGCGTCTGGGACCTCCTCCCGGTCGACGCCGACGTCGCCACCGGCGTGCACGTCGTCGTCCGGCACGGCGAGCGCCCGCGCGCCGAGGCCTTCCTGCTGCCCGGCACCGTCGCCCGTGGCACCGCCGGCACCCCCGACACCGCGCCGCACCCGGAGCCGATCCCGCTGGAGCGGATCGCCGAGTACGCCGCCGTCGACCCGGTCACCGGCCGCCCGCACCGCCTCGACGTCCACCACGTCGAGGTCGAACTGCCCGTCCCGCTGCTCGCCGCCGGCCTGGAACTCGTCGACACCCCCGGCGTCGGCGGCCTGGTCAGCGGCCACGCCCAACTCGCCCTGGCCGCCCTGGAGAACGCCGACGCGCTGGTCTTCGTCGTCGACGGCTCCAGCGAACTCACCCGCTCCGAGCTGGACTTCCTCGCCCGTGCGACCGAGCGCACCGCCGAGACGGTGTTCGTGCTCACCAAGACCGACAGCCACGACGCCTGGCCCGCCGTTCTCGAACGCAACCGCGAACTGCTCGCCCGCCACGCACCCCGGCACACCGGGGCCCCCTGGTTCCCGGTCAGCAACCGGGCCCGCCGGGACGCCGCCGACGCCGCCGACGCCGGCCGGCTCCAGGACGCCGCAGAACTGTTGGACGAGAGCGGATTCGAGCCGCTGGACGCCCTGCTGCGCCGCCGGATCGCCGCCCGTGGCGCCGAGCTGCGCCTGGCCAACGTGGTGCACGTCGCCCTTGCCGCGCTCGCCGCCCCGCTGGCCGACCAGGAACTGGGCCTGCGCTCGCTCCAGCAGGACCCGACCCTGGCCGCCGAGGTCGAGCGCGCCGAGGAGGCGCTGCGCCTGCTCCAGCCGGACAGCGCCCAGTGGCGGCGTGCCCTGACGGCCGGCGCCCGCGATCTCAAGAACACCCTCCAGCTCGGCTTCCGGCGCAGCCTCAACGACGTCCGCCAGCAGGCCGAGGCGAAGATCGCCACCTCCGAACCGGCCGCGCTGGCCGAGGAGTTCCCGGCCGAGCTGGAGGCCCAGGTGGAGGCGGTCTGGCTGCAGCTGGACAACGCCGCCCGACGCGGCCTGGCCGTCCTGGAGGAGCGGGTCCGGCGCGAGTGCGCCACGGTCCTGGACACCGGCCGGACGGACGCCGGGCGGACGGACGCCGGGCGCGGCGGCGCGGAGCTCGCCGTGGTGGACGACGGCGCCGTCATCCGCGCCGAACGCGGCGTCGCCCTCCCGGAGATGGTGCTCTCCACGCACCGCGACGGCGGCGCCCTGGGCATGATCGAGAACGTCATCCCGTCGGTCGGCACCGCCGCCACCTTCGGCACCGTGGTCGCCCTGGTCACCAGCAGCGTGCTGCTGCCCGCCGTGGCCAGCTACGCGATGCTGGCCGTGCTCACCCGCCGCCGTCGCCAGCGCGCCGAACTCGGCCGGGTGCGCGGCGACGCCACCCGTCACCTCAACCGGGTGCTCACCGAGCTGAGCACCGAGATCCCCGCCCAGATCACCGCGCACGTCGACGAGCTGACCGACCGGCTCGCCCTCGCGCTCGACCAGGCGATCGCCGACGAGCGGCTCCGGCTGGAGCGCCAACTCGCCGACCACCGGCGGAACCTCGCCACCGAGGCGGCCGACCTGGCCGCCGCCCGGGACCGCGCCAGGCGCCGGATCGGCTCCCTCACCGCCCTGCGTGACGAGGGGATCGCCCTCGCCCACGCCCTCGGTGCCACCCCCGCCGCCCCCGGCGCTCCCGGCGCTCCCACCGATCCTGCCGCCTCCGACCCGGAGCGGAGCTGACCGCATGGACCTGACCAACCTGCGCGTGGTCGCCCTCGGCCACTCCAGCGCCGGCAAGAGCACCTACCTCGCCGCGATGTACACCCACCTCGCCGCCGGCCGCAAGGGCTTCCGGCTGGTCACCGCCGACCGCGCGGCCTCCGCACACCTCATCGCCACCGGAAAGCAGTTGGGCAAGGGGATCTACCCTCCGCCGACCTCCCGGAGCACCGACCTCCAAGCCGGACTGGAGCACGGCCGCAAGGAGGTCATGGGCTTCCACTGGACGGACTACCGGGGCGGCGCGCTCACCAGCTCGGCCGCCGACGACCCGGAGACCGCCCAGCTGCTGGCGCGGCTCACCGGCGCGGACGCGGTGGTCGTCTTCGCCGACGCCCACCGCCTCGCCACCGACCCCGACTCCCACGACGAGGTGCGGCGCACCGTCGTGCTGCTGCACCGCGCCGTCGGCGACCAGTCCACCCCGCTGCCGATCGTCCTCGCCTACACCAAGTCCGACCTGCTCACCGACCCCGCCGGCTGGGCCCGGGCCCGGGCCGCCACCGCCCCGCTGGAGGAACTGCTCGCCGGCGGCGGACGGGTCCGCGGCACGACGGTCGCGCTCTCCTGCGGCCGCTCGCCGCGCGGGGTCGCCGTGCCGGTCCTGTGGTGCCTGTCCACCCTGCTCGACCACCGGGCGCGACAGGCGCAGGACAGCCTGGAGACGGCGAAGGACTTCGTCAAGGACCTGCGCAAGGAGGCCAACGGGATCGACAGCCTGGTCTCCTGGTTCAAGGGCGTGGAGAGCGCGGCCAAGCGGCTCAAGTACTGGGAGGAACAGCTGCGCGAGAGCAAGGAGGAGGTGGCCGCGCTGCGCCGCCCCGCCCAGCGCCTGGCGAGACTGCTGGAGCGCGAGCAGCGCGGCACCGCCCCGCCGGCCGGCGCCACCGCCCCGGCGGCGACGCGGTGACCGTCCCGCCGCCCGGCGCCGAACTCGCCCCGGTGGTGGCCGGATTCTGCGCCGAGCTGGCGGGCCGGATGCCATCCGGCCCGCCGGCCGACGCGGTGCGCGCCGTCCAGGAGCGGCTGGCCGGGCGCACCCTGCGGATCGCCGTCGGCGGCCGGATGAACGCGGGCAAGTCCACCCTGGTGAACGCCCTGCTCGGCCGCCGGCTCGCCGCCTCGGCGGCCACCGAGTGCACCACCGTGGTCGCCTGGTTCCGGCCCGGCCGGCTCAACCGGCTGGAGGTCCGGCTGCGGGACGGCAGCGTCCACCGGCGGCCCGGCGGCCTGCCGCGCGACCCCCGGGACCTCGGGGTCAGCGCCGACCTGGTCGCCGAGGTCGTCGTCGAGGCCGCCGGGCTGCGGCCCGCCGGGGACTGCGTGCTCGTCGACACCCCCGGCCTGGACTCGCTCAGCGGCCTCGACGGGCCGGCGCTCGACGCCCTGGCCCGCGCCGACGCGATGATCTACGTCATGCCGCACCCCGGCGCGGGTGACGCCGAGGCCCTGGGCGCCCTGCGCGCCCAGGCCGACGGCCGGATGACCGCGCTCAACGCCGTCGGCGTGCTCAGCCGGATCGACCTGCTCGGCGAGGGCCACGGCGACCCCTGGCCGCGCGCCCGGCAGGTCGCCGCGACCAACGCCGGCCGGCTCGCCGGACTGGTCGACGCGGTGCTCCCGGTGGTCGGCCTGCTCGCCCAGACCGCCCTCGGCGACGACTTCACCGAACCGGACGCGGCCCTGGTCCGCCGGCTCGCCGAGGCCCCCGCCGCCGACCTGCGCCGCGCCCTCTACTCCGGCCGGCGCTTCCTCGACTGGGACGGCGCGCCGCTCACCCGCCCCGAGCGGCAGCGGCTGTTCGGCCTGCTCGGCGTCTACGGCATCGACACCGCCCTGACGGCCGCCCGCCGGGCCCGCGCCGGGGGCCGCCCGGCCGGGGCCGCCGCCCTGCTCGCCGAGTTCCGGGCGGCCTCCGGCATCGGCGCCGTCGTCGAGCACCTGCGGGTGCGCTTCGTCGACGCCGCCGACGCGCTGCGCTCGGCCGCCGCGCTGGGCGCCGTCGAGGCGGCCCTCGGCACCGGCGAGGGCGTGCCCGCCGATGTCCTGCGGTGGGCGCGCACCCGGATCGGCGAACTGCGCCGGCACCCGGAACTGCGCCGCCATGAACTCGCCCGCGCCCTGGCCGCGGTGGCCGGGCAGCGGCTCGAACTCGACGAGGACACCTCCGCCGCCCTGATCGCCCTCGCCACCGGCCGCACGCCCGCCGCCCGGCTGCGCCTGCCCGCCGGCACCCCGCCCGCCGACCTGCGCCGGGCGGCGGCGCGGGCGGCCCGGGAGTGGCGCCGCCTGGAGGACGG
This sequence comes from Kitasatospora sp. NPDC058115, assembly GCF_042884635.1. Classification (NCBI taxonomy): domain Bacteria; kingdom Bacillati; phylum Actinomycetota; class Actinomycetes; order Kitasatosporales; family Streptomycetaceae; genus Kitasatospora; species Kitasatospora sp. NPDC058115. The sequence goes on along the minus strand of NZ_JBHVTL010000009.1, from coordinate 118,916 downwards.
CCCGCTGCGTGACGTCGGGCGTTACGCCCGGATCGCCCGTGAGGTGTGCGAGGGGATCTACTTCGCCCTCCCGCCGTCCTGACCTCCACCGGGGGTCAGGACGGCGGGAGGGCGGCCGCGGTGCCGGTCAGAGCCCGGTGGGCGTGGGGGTGGGGACCCCCGGGCCGGTCGGGGGCGTGGTCGGCCGGGGCATGCAGGGCTTGGTGGAGGTCGGCGCCGGCACGCCGGGCGTGGGGGTGGGGAACTCGCACTCGTTCGGGTACATCGGCCCGATCATCTGGACGCGGCTGACCTGGTACGGCGCCTGCCCGTACCAGCCGTGGAAGGTGACGGTCACCTGCTGGGAGTCGCCGATCTGGAGGGTCGTGGCCAGTGACTTCATGGCCGGCCCGCTGTCCCAGAGCGTCACCTCGCCGGTGCCGGTTCCGGTCCCGGAGATGGTCACGAAGGTGTAGGGGCCGGACATGTACGCCGAGAACTGGTAGCGGGTGCCGGGTACGACCGTGACCGACTGCGTGCAGCCGGCGTAGTCCGTTCCACTGGGGCGGCCTTCGACCGTCTGGCCGTTCTGGACGAACTCGCCCTGGCAGTTCCAGCCCAGGGCGAGCGGGTAGCGGAAGTCGCCGTTCTTGATCCAGTCCAGTGGTGCGGGCTGGGCGGTGGCGGCGCCGTTCGCGGCGAGCGCGGCCGTGCCGGCCAGCAGGAGGACGCCGAGGGCGGCACCGAGCGGGCTTGCGGCGCGGGCGTGCCGGGGGCCGGGGCGTGATCCGGGGCGGGGTGAGCGCATGTCGTCTCCGAGGTGGGGGGCGGTCGTCCGTCAGGGGATGTACGTGCGCCGGCAGGTGGGGGACGGCCCGGTTCGAAGCCGGGGCCGATGAAGGACACCCGCCCCACGTCGTGGGCCGCCTGCTCGTACCGGCCGTGGAAGTGGACGGTCGGCTCGGAGGTGTTCGACGGACAGACCGCGGCGCGCTCCTCGGCGGCCGGGTCGGGGGTGGAGGGGTGCACGCATGCCGTCGCTCCGGGTGGGGGGAGTGCCGATGGGGGGCAGCAGTGCGAGGGAGTGGTCCACACCATGCTGGATGCGGACCACCACCGTCAAGGGGAGGAGAAGGCTCCGAGAACACGCCGTCGCATCGCCATGGCGGTTCGGGGAAAAGGTGGTTGACGATCGGTCAGGCCCCCGGATCGGCCCGGTCCCGGGGCGTCCGGCATGATGGGTGCCGTACGAAGCGTCCGGACGGGGCGCGGACGGAACGGGGAGGGTGGGCCGATGAGGCGTCCGGCGACGGCGGCGGCCGTGGGTGTGCTGGCGGTGGTGGTGGCGGTGACCGGCTGCGGAAGCGTGCGGAGCACCGGTGCCGACGGGACGCCGGCGGCCGGTGGCGCCGCCGCGTCGTCCGCCGCGCTGCCGGACCCCGCCGAGCAGGTGCGGAAGGGCGTCGCCGAGCACGACCGGCTCTTCCCCCAGGTGGCGGCGCTGGGCTGCGCGTCGGCGCGGCCGAGCACCCCGGCCGGCGGACCGGGCGCCACGTCGGCCGTCCCGGCCGAGCCGGTCGATCCCTGGGTGGCCAAGCACGCCGAGAACTCGATGTACAAGCAGATGGCGCTGCTCGGTGCGGAGGACCGCTGCCGGGGCGAGGCGCACAGCCGGCGCATCTCCGAGGCCGTCAAGGCGCGGACCGCGACGGCGCCGCCGACCCAGGACGCGGTGCGCGGCATCCTGGAGTCGCTGGGCTACCCGCGCACCGCCGTGCAGATCTCGGCCTACGGCAGCGAGGTCTCCTTCGAGCTCACCGTCCCGGGCGCGGGCCCCTGCGTCGCCGGGCGGATCGGTGCCTCCGTCACCGTCGAGGCCCACGGGTACTACCTGGAGGGCGGCTGCACCGAGCCGAAGGGCGGCCACTGACCCGCGGCCTCAGTGGTGCGGGCCGTGCCACCCGTGGTCCGGCGAGCCGTCGTACCCGGAGCCGTCGTACCCGGAGCCGTCGTACCCGGAGCCGTCGTACCCGGAGCCGTCGTACCCGGCGCCGGCGCCGTACGGGTCGTGGGTGTCGTGACCGTGGAGGTGCCCGTCGTGGGCGTGCGGGTCGTCGTACGGGGTGCCGGTGTCCTCGTGGTGCGGGTCGTGGTGGTGCGGGTCGGCGGCCCAGGCGTCGGTGTCGTGGCCGTCGTGGTGCGGCCACTGGTCGTCGTGGTGGTGGTCCGGCCCTCCGTCCGCCGCTTGGTCCGCCGCTCGGTCCGTCCCGTGCTCCGGCTGATGCTCGGCGTGCTCCCCGTGATGGTCCCCGTGGTGCTCCTCGTGGTGCCCGTGGTGCTCCTCGTGGTGCCCGTGCCCGTGCCCGTGCCCGTGGTGCCCCTCGTGGTGCTGCGGCGGGTCGTCGTGGCCGTGGTGCGGCGGGGTCGCGCCGAGGGCGGCGCCGGCCAGGGCGTCGCCGAGGCCGCGCAGCAGCGCCGAACCCGCCGCCCGGCGGCGGGAACCGGACGGGGCGGGTGACGGCAGGGCCACCAGCGCACCCGGGCGGGGGGTGCCGATCCAGGCGCGCGCCTCGAAGCGTTTGGCCGGGAGGGCCACGGTGATCCTGGTGAACTCCTCCACCGGCACGCCGCCCCCGCCCGTCGCGAAGCCGTCGGCGAACAGGTCGTCGGCGACCACCACCGCGAGGTCGGTGTCCGGTGCGGCCTTGAGTGCGGCCCGCGCCTGCTGGCAGTCGAGCAGCCGGCAGGCCGTCTCCACCGAACGCGCCACGAAGCCCAGCGCCGCCCGCTGCACCCCGCCCTGGGCGAGGGCGGCCCGCACCCGCAGCCGTCCGGCGGTGCCCGGCGCCCGGTTGAGCGTGTGCAGCGCGTCGCGCAGGCCGAGGACCAGGCCCGGCAGCGCCTTCGCCTCGTCGGCGTCGGGCGGCAGCAGGAGCAGCTGGCCGTCGCCCCGGTCCTGGGCCTCGCAGCGCGTCCGGTCGACCCCGGCCCGGGCGCAGGCGTGGTCCAGCGCGCGGTCCAGCCGCTCCTGCACCTTCTGCTGCACCCGGTAGGGCCGGCCGCTGTACGCCTCGATGTCGACGACCAGGCAGATCCGGCGCAGCCGCGGGGCCACCGCGCCGCTCACGCCCGGCCACCGCCGTCCGGCCGGTGCGGGGGCGGGAGCGCGACGCCGGCCGCCTCGGCCAGCAGGGCCCGGTCGCGGACGACGAGTTCGCGGTAGCTGGTGCGCACGGCGCCCTGGTCCCGCAGGGTGCGCAGCGAGCGTTCGACGCTGGCGGGGGAGAGCCGGGCGAGCGCGGCCAGGTCGGCGTGGCTGAGCGGGATGTCGATCCGCAGGCCGTCCTCGCCGGGGGTGCCGTAGGTGCCGAGCAGGGTGTGCAGGGTACGGGCGAGCCGGGCGAGGCCGGTGCCGTGGCCGGCGTCGACCCGGTGGCGGGTGGCCGAGCGCAGCTTGCGGGTGACCGAGCGCTGGACGGCGAGGGCGGCGGCGGGCCGGTCGGCGAGGAAGTCGAGGAAGGCCGCCGCACCGATCTCCCGGGTGGTGCTGGTGCGCACCGCGAGGACGCTGGCCGAGCGCGGCTCGCCGTCCAGCACGGCCAGCTCGCCCAGGAGTTCACCTGGCAGTCGGACGGCGAGCAGGGCCTCGCCGCCGTCCTCGGTGGCGGCGACCACCTTGACGCAGCCGGTCAGCAGCAGCGCGGCCCGGTCGCCCGGCTCGCCCTCGATCATCAGGGCCTCACCCGGCGCGTAGACCCGCCGGGTGCCGAGCCGCCCGAGTTCCCGCAGGTCGGCCGCGTCGAGCCCGCTGAACGGACCGCGCGGGAAGGGGACGGGCGGGGCGCCGGCGGGTCTGCCCGGCCCCCTGTCCGGTCCGGTGACGCCGTGCGCGCTGTGCATGGTGCCTGCCCCCACCCCGGTCGGCAATCCCGCCCCAACAGGACGATTCCGTACGGAAGATAGCGCACCGCCCGGCGCGGTGTCAGTCCCGGAGCGCCGCGTGCCACCGGTCCGCCCGGGCCGGGGACCGGTCGTCGGCGAAGCACAACGGCCCATGGTTGCGATCGATGTGACGATCCGTCAGGCTCGTCGGTACGTCGACACCGGAGGGGGGCCGGATGATGGCTCCAGGGCAACGCCTGCGCAGGATCTGCGCGGTACTCGGCACGGCCGCGGTCCTGACGATCGGCGCCGGCGGGGTGCTCCCCGCCTCGGCGGCGGTCCCGGAGGGGGTGGTGCAGGGCGAGGGCTCGCCGGCCGCCGTCCCCGGAAGCTACCTGGTGGTGCTCGAACCCGGCGCGGCGAAGGCGGGTTCGGTCGCGGACGGCGCGGCGTCGCTGGCCCGCGCCTACGGCGGCACGGTGCGCCGCAGCTACGACGCCGCGCTGCGCGGCTTCTCCGCCGACCTCACCGTGCGCCAGGCCCGCCGGCTGGCCGCCGACCCGTCGGTGGCGATCGTCTCGCAGAACCGCCGGGTGCGTGCCGACGGCGTGCAGAACTCGCCGAACTCCTGGGGCCTGGACCGGATCGACCAGCGCCGCTTCCCCTACGACGACCGCTACTCCTCCCCGGACGCGGGCGGCGCCGGGGTGACGGCGTACATCGTGGACACCGGCGTGCGGATCACCTCGGAGGAGTTCGGCGGGCGGGCCTCGTACGGCTACGACGCGATCGACGGCGACACCGTGGCGGACGACGGTCACGGCCACGGCACGCACGTCGCGGGGACGGTGGCCAGCGCGTCCTTCGGCGTCGCCAAGGCCGCGAAGATCGTCGCGGTGCGGGTGCTGAACGACGAGGGCGAGGGCACCACGGAGCAGGTGGTCGCGGGCATCGACTGGGTCACCCGGCACGCCGTCCGCCCGGCCGTGGTCAACATGAGCCTGGGCAGTGAGCCGGACCCGGTGACCGACGCGGCGGTCGCGGGCTCGATCGCCGCGGGCCTGACCTACACGGTCGCCGCCGGCAACCAGGGCATCGACGCGAGCGGGCACTCCCCGGCCCGGGTGCCGAGCGCGATCACCGTCGGCGCGACCGACCGCGACGACGCCCAGGCCTCGTTCTCCAACTACGGTTCCCTGGTGGACCTCTACGCGCCGGGCGTGGACATCACCTCGGTGTGGCACGTGGTCGACTACGAGGGCATCGGCATCGACATGTCGGGCACCTCGATGGCCGCCCCGCACGCGGCCGGCGCCGCCGCGCTGTACCTGGCCTCGCACCCCGCCGCCACCCCCGCGCAGGTGGCCGCGGCGCTGACCTCGGCGGCGACCACCGGCTCGCTGCGCGACCTCGGCGCGGGCTCCCCGGACCGGCTGCTGTACACCGGCACGGTGCCGAACCGCCCGCCCGGCCCGCGGTTCGCCGCTGCGTCCCCGGTGCCGTTCGACGGGGTCGGCACGGTGGAGTCGCCCGTCACCGTCACCGGTGTCCCCGGCAGGGCGCCGCGCGATCTCGACGTCGCCGTGGACATCTCCTACTGGTGGTCCGGCGACCTGAAGGTCGAACTCGTTGCCCCGGACGGGGCGGTGTTCCTGCTGCACGGCACGGACCTCGGCGAGGCCCGGACGGACATCACCGCCGTCTACGGGGTGGATGCCTCCGCGCACACCGCGGCCGGAGTCTGGCGGCTGCGGGTGACCGACGTCGGCGGCTACTTCCCCGGCACGGTCAACAGCTGGTCGCTCCGGTTCTGAGGTCCGCTCCGACGCCTGCTCCGACGTCCGCTCCGACGTCCGTTCCCGGGGCGGGCCCGGGAACGGCCGTCAGAGTGCCTCCAGGGCGGCCGCCTCCTCGCGCACCAGCTCGCGCAGCGCCGCGAGCGCGGGGCGGCGGTCGTCCAGGCGCCACTGCAGCTCCAGCGGCAGGGTGGCCCGCCCGGCCAGCCGCACGGTGACCACGTCCCCGGTGAGGTGGCCGGTCATCGAGGCGGGCACCAGCGAGAACGCCCGGCTCTGCGCCAGCAGGTAGAGCCGGGAGCCGACGATCCGGGCCGGGCCGACCAGCACCGGCGGCTCGACCCCGCGCTCGGCGCACAGCGCCAGCACGTGGTCGTAGTAGCGCGGGCTCTGCTCGCGCGGCCACAACAGCAGTGGCAGGTCGCCGAGTTCGTCCAGCCGCACGGCGCCGCGCCCGGCCAGCGGGTGGTCGCGGCTGAGCGCGACCCGCACCGGCTCGTCGGCGATCCGCTCCCGCCGGTAGCCGGGCACGTCGTCGAGGAACCGGCCGAGGCCGAGGTCGGCGAGCTCGGCGGCCAGCGTCGGGGAGACCCGCCCGGTGTCCACGGACAGTTCGGACAGCAGCAGGTCCGGCAGCTCCCGTTCGGCACGGCTGACCACGGCCGGCAGCAGCCGGTTGACCACGGTGGGGGAGGCGACGATCCGCGCCGTGCCGAGCCTGGTCTCCTCGTGCAGCCGCACCCGGGCGAGCAGCGCGTCGGCCCGGGCCAGCAGGCCGGCGGACTCGGCGGCCATCACCTCCCCGGCCGGGGTCAGCCGCACCGCCCGCCGGCTGCGGTCGAACAGCTCCACCCCGACGGTCCGCTCCAGCCGGGCCACCTCCTGGCTGACCGTCGGCTGCGAGATGTGCAGCCGCTCGGCGGCCCGGCCGAAGTGCAGGGTGTCCGCCACCGTGAGGAAGACCTCCAGCTGGCGCAGGGTGAGACTCATAGGCCGGAGTCTATGAGAAGGGCCGGTATTCATTCTGGATCCCGATCCGAGCCCTCCCTACGCTGAAGCCACCGCTGCCACACCGTGGTGGCAGCCTCACAGGGAGCACACCGCCATGACCGGACTGCCCATCCGCATCTCCGAGGAAGTCGCCGAGGCCGTCGCCGCCGGCGCGCCCGTCGTCGCCCTGGAGTCGACGATCTTCACCCACGGGCTGCCCCGGCCGCGCAACCTGGAGGTCGCGCTGGAGGCGGAGGAGCGGCTGCGGTCCACCGGCGTCGTCCCGGCCACCATCGGCGTCTTCGCGGGCGTGCCCACGGTGGGCCTGTCGGCCGGTCAGATCAAGGAGCTGTCCGAGGCCGGCGACCTCGACAAGGCCAGCCTCCGCGACCTGCCGGTGGTCGCCGCGCTCGGCCGCCACGGCGGCACCACCGTCGCCGCCACCGCCTTCCTCGCGCACCGCGCCGGTATCCGGGTCTTCTCCACCGGCGGCCTCGGCGGCGTGCACTTCGGCGCCTCCGAGAGCTTCGACGAGTCCGCGGACCTCACCACCCTGGCGGCCACCCCGGTCACCGTGATCAGCGCCGGCGTGAAGTCGATCCTCGACATCCGGGCCACCCTGGAGCGCTTCGAGACCCTCAACATCCCGGTCATCGGCTACCGCACCCGTCACTACCCCGGCTTCTACGTCACCGATTCCGGCCACACCGTCGGCTACCAGGTCGACACCCCCGAGCAGGCGGCCCGGGTGATCGAGGCGCGCGACGGCCTGGAGCTGCCGCAGGCCGTGCTGATCGCCAACCCGGTCGACCCGGCCAAGCAGCTCCCGCCGCAGGAGCTGGACGCGCTGCTCACCCGCGCCTGGGCCGAGGCCGAGCGGCAGGGCATCACCGGCAACGCCTCCACGCCGTTCCTGCTCGACTTCATCCAGCGCGACACCGAGGGCCGCAGCCTGGAGGTGAACGTCGAGGTCTACCGGGGCAACGTCCGGCTGGGCGGCGAGATCGCCACCGCGCTGGCCGCCGCCCGAAGCGAGGGCTGACCGGTGCTCGGCGTGCTCGGCGACCTCGTCGAGGACATCGTCGTCTGGGTGGCGGGCCCGCTGCGGCACGGCACCGACTCCGCCGCCCGGGTCTTCCGGCAGCGCGGCGGCAGCGCCGCGAACGTCGCCGCCTTCGCGGCCGGCCAGTGCCCCACCCGGTTCCTCGGCTGCGTCGGCGACGACCCGGCCGGGCACGGCCTGACCGCCGAACTGGCGGGCCACGGCGTGGACGTCCGGGTCGCGCGGCGCGGCACGACCGGCAGCATCGTCGTCCTCATCGACGAGGCGGGCGAGCGCACCATGCTCCCCGACCGGGGCGCGGCCACCCTGCTGGAGAGCGTTCCGGACCCGTGGCTGGACGGACTCACCCATCTGCACGTGCCCGCCTACTCCTTCGACGGGGAGCCGGTCGGCACGGCGGCCGTCGACGCCCTGCGCCGGGTGCGCGCCGGCGGCGGCACCACCTCGCTGGACGCCTCCTCGACCGGCATGCTGGAGGGCTTCGGCCGCGAGCGCTTCCTCGCGCTCGCCACCGGGCTCGCGCCCACCCTGCTGTTCGCCAACCGCGCGGAGGCCGCCTACCTGGGGCTGCTCACCGACGGGCGCCCCGGGCCGGAACGGGCCCGGCTCGCGGCGACCACGGTGGTCACCAAGTCGGGCGCCGAGGCCACCACCGTCGACGTGCCGGGGGAGCGGCCGTTCACCGTGCCGGTGCCGCCGGTCGGCGAGGTCCGCGACCTCACCGGCGCGGGCGACGCCTTCGCGGCCGGCTTCCTCGCCGCCTTCCTGGACGGCCGGCTGACCGGCACCGGGCTGGGGGAGCCCGGGCTGCGGGAGGCCGCCGCGCGCGGGCACCGCTGCGCGGCGCGGGTGCTGGCCTCGCCCGGGGCGTCCTGCCCGCCGGACTGAGCCACCCGGGGCCGGGACCGCGCCGGGACCGCGCCGGGGCCCGCGCGGGGACCGGCGCGGGGACGCCCGTGGGGGCGCACGGGGACACGCTCACCGACGGCGCAGCGTCCGGCCGGCGGGGCGGTGCGTGCGGTAGTCAGTGGCTGGTCCGATCCCCCCACCTGACAAGGGGTCAGCCGTCATGACATTCACCGGATCCGCAGCTCGCGCGATCGGCTCCGCGCTGCTGCTCGCCGCCGTACTGCTCGCCGTTCCGCTCACCGCCGCCCAGCCGGCCGCCGCCCAGGGACCGCGCAACGAGAAGGAGGCGGCCGTCTGCCGTCACGTCCTCGGCACCCTGCTCGCCTTCGCCGGCCGGCACGTCACCGAGGCCTGCGCCGTCCAGCCGCAGGCCGCCGCCCCCACCGCCGGCTGACGCCCGGCACCGGGCGCCGCCCCGCCCTCCCGCACGGGAGGGCGGGGCGAAGCCTTTCCGGTGGTCCGGCGGGGCGCGGCCGCGTGGCGGGTGCGGTAGGGTGACGGGCGCCGCAGCAGTACGCGTAGAAACGGGGAGGTGAGAACCCATGACCGCTGTGCCGGAACGGGTGCTCCCCGGCCGCGACCGCGACACCCTCGTGCAGGACCACGCCAGGCCGTAGCGCCGGTGGGCGTCCGGAGCGCGCGGGACCGTCCGCCGTCCGGTGACGCTTGCGCGGGAGCCCCGGGTCGGACGACGTCCTCCCACCTGTGCTCCGAGGGGTTCCCTTGCCTGTCCACCCGTCCGCCTCCCTCCGCTCCGCCGTCACCTCCCGGCTGCGCGCCGCCGGTTGCGTCTTCGCCGAGGACGAGGCGCGCATCCTGCTCTCCGCCGCCACGACGCCCGCCGAACTCGCCGCCATGGTCCGCGACCGCGCCGCCGGCCGCCCGCTCGAACACGTCGCCGGCTGGGCCGAGTTCGCCGGCCTGCGGATCGCCGTCGACCCCGGCGTCTTCGTGCCCCGGCGGCGCAGCGAGTTCCTGGCCCGCCGCGCCTCCGCGCTGGTCCGCGCGGACGCGCTGGTGGTCGACCTGTGCTGCGGCACCGGCGCCCTCGGCGCGGCACTCGCCGCCACCGCCGGGCACCGCGTCCGGCTGTACGCCTCCGACCTGGATCCGGCCGCCGTCCGCTGCGCCCGCCGCAACCTCGCCGCGACCGGCGCCGAGGTGTCCGAGGGCGACCTCTTCGCCGCCCTGCCGGCCGCCCTGCGCGGCCGGGTGGACGTGCTGATCGCCAACGTCCCGTACGTGCCGACCGCCGACCTCGCGCTGCTGCCGGCCGAGGCCCGGCTGCACGAGGCCCGTCCGGCGCTGGACGGCGGGGCCGACGGCCTCGACGTGCTGCGCCGGGTGGCCGCCGACGCCCCGCACTGGCTGGCCCCGGGCGGCGCCCTGCTCTTCGAGACCAGCGACCAGCAGGCCGGCGCCGCCCTCGGAGTGGCCACCGCCGCCGGCCTGACCGCCGCGCTCGCGCACGACGACGACCTGGAGGCCACCGTGGTCACCGCCACCCGCCCGTCCGGCGCGACCGCCCGGCGGTAGGACCCGCCCCGGCCTCTCCTCCGCCTCGGCTCCGGCCCGGGCCCCGCGGCCGTGGACGCGCGCACATGCGGCTGAGCGCGACGACCATGTCCGGGCGCCGGCGCGCGGAGTTGACTGATGCCCATGACCGAGAACACCACCAGCGTCCAGCAGTCCAGCACCTCCACCACCGCGGCCGCCGCTCGGACCGTCCTGGTCACCGGCGGGACCGGCAAGACCGGCCGGCGCGTGGCCGAGCGCCTCACCGCGCTCGGCCGCACCGCCCGGATCGGCTCGCGCACCGCGCCGGTCCCGTTCGACTGGGCCGACGACTCCACCTGGGACGCCGCCCTCGACGGCGTCACCGCCGCCTACCTCGCCTACTACCCCGACCTCGCCCTGCCCGGCGCCGTCGGGACCGTCGAGGCCTTCGCCCACCGCGCCGCCAAGGCCGGCGTCGAGCACCTGGTGCTGCTGTCCGGCCGTGGCGAGGAGGCCGCGCAGGCCGCCGAGGCCGCGGTCGCCGCGGCCGGCACCGGCTGGACCGTGGTCCGCTGCGCCTGGTTCTCGCAGAACTTCTCCGAGAGCTTCTTCCTGGAGCCGGTGCTCTCCGGCGAGTTGGCGCTGCCGACCGGCATCGCCGTCGAGCCGTTCGTCGACGCGGACGACATCGCGGACGTCGCCGTGGCGGCGCTCACCGAGGACGGCCACCACGGCGAGGTCTACGAGCTGACCGGCCCGCGGCTGCTCTCCTTCGCGGACGTCGCCGCCGAGCTGTCCGCGGCGACCGGGCGGCGGATCCGCTTCACCCCGGTCACCGTCGAGGAGTACCGCGCGGTGCTGGAGACGGTCGGCCTGCCGGGGGAGTTCGCCGACCTGTTCACGATGGTCCTGGACGGCCGCAACGCCCATCTGGCGGACGGCGTCCGGCGGGCGCTCGGCCGGGAGCCGCGGGACTTCGCCGACTACGCCCGCGCCGCCGCGGCGACCGGCGTCTGGAACGTCTGAACCACTCCGCCGCACCCGGCGGTCGCCGCGCGGCCCGGGATCCGCGCGTCACCCGCGGATCCCGGGGCCGCCGGCCCGACCACCCCGGGCGCCCGCCCACGTCCACCGGAACCGCCGCCGGAACCGCCACCGCCACCACCGCCGCCACCGCTGGGCCTGACGGGTCTGACGGGCTCGATACGATCACCCGATGATCATTTCCAGCGCCCGCACCACGGTCTTCGACATCGACGGCACGCTCTGCTTCGACGGAAGGACGATCGACGGCCGGATCCTCGCGGCCCTCGCCGCCTGCGAACGCGCCGGCCACCGGCTGGTCTTCGCCTCCGCCCGGCCGGTCCGCGACCTCCTGCCCGTCCTGGACGGCGCCTTCCCGGCGGCCACGCTGATCGGCGGCAACGGCAGCCTGGTGTCCGTCGACGGCCGGGTCCGGGCGCGGGCCGCGTTCGACGCCGGTGACCTCGGCAAGCTGCTGGTCGAGGCCGAGCGGTACCGGGCGGGCTACCTCGCCGACGGCCCCTGGGACTACGCCTACACCGGGCCGGCCGGCCACCCGATCCTCGGCCGCGTCGACCAGGGCCGCCTCGCCCGCCGGGTGGACCTCGCCGACCTCCCCGCCGTCGTGAAGTTCCTCGTCGTCGACGCCACCGACCCGGCCGCCCTCGCCGAGGCGGGCCGCGTGCTCGGGATGACCGTCAACCACCACCTCGACGAGTCGATCATCGACTTCGCTCCCGGTGCCACCACCAAGTGGGAGGCCCTGGCCTCGCTGGGCATCGACCGGTACGACGCCTTCGGCAACGACATCAACGACCTCGACCTGCTGCGCCACGCGCGCCACGGCGTCCGGGTCGGCGCCCACCCGGGCCTGGACGGCGTCGCCGCCGTCACCGTCGCACCCGACCCGGCCGCCGTCGCCGCCGAGATCCTCCGGCTGGCCGGGGCGACGCCCGCGGCCTGACCCGCCCCCGCCGTGCGGCGGCCCCCGCCCGCGCCCGTCGTTGATCGCCCGGGCCGGCGGTTCGTAGGCTTGTCGGCCATGGACACCCTGACCGGGCTGCTCGACGGCCCCAAGGCCCGGGGCGCGTTCGTGCTCCGTTCCGTCCTCAGCACGCCGTGGGCGCTGCGGATCGAGGACCGCGCGCCGCTGTCGCTGATCACCATGCTGGACGGCGACGCGTGGATCCTGCCCGACGGCGGACAGCCGGTGCTGGTGCGGCCGGGGGACCTGGCGCTGCTGCGCGGACCCGACGCCTACACCCTCGCCGACGACCTGCGGACGGAGCCGGAGATCGTCATCGGCCCGGGGCAGATCTGCTCCAAGGACGGCGTCAGCGTCGCCACTTCGATGGCCCTCGGGGTGCGGACCTGGGGCGAGACCCGGCCCGGAGACGAACGCCCGTCGGTGATGCTGACCGGCACCTACCTGGCCGAGCACGAGATCGGCCGCCGGCTGCTGGCCCACCTGCCGACCCTGCTGGTGCGGCCGGCCGGGGCCGACACCACCGAGGACACCCTGGTCCGGCTGCTCGCCACCGAGGTCACCCGGGCCGAGCCCGGCCAGGAACTGGTGCTGGACCGGCTGTTGGACCTGCTGGTGGTCGGTGTGCTGCGGGGCTGGCTGGCCGCCCCGGACGCCGATGCGCCCGGCTGGCTGCGGGCCCAGACCGACGACGTGGTCGGCCCGGCGCTGCGGCTGCTGCACGACGATCCGGCCCGGCCGTGGACGGTGGCGGCGCTCGCCGCCGAGGTCGGGGTCTCCCGGGCGGGGCTGGCCCGGCGGTTCAGCACGCTGGTCGGCGAGCCGCCGATGGCCTACCTGGCGAACTGGCGGCTGGCGGTGGCGGCCGACCTGCTGCGCGATCCGGGGCTGACCGTCGCGGCGGTGGCCCGGCGGGTCGGCTACGGCGACGCGTTCGCGCTCAGCACCGCGTTCAAGCGGGTGCGGGGGCTGACCCCGCAGGAACACCGCCGGCTGGCCGCCTCGGCGGACGGGCCGGCGGTCGACGGCACGGTGGCCGAGGGCCTGGCCGCCGGCGAGGCGGCGGCCGCCCGGGCGGCCGCCGGGGAGGCGGTGGCGGGAGGCGCTGCGGCGAGTGTGCCCGGGCCGACCACGGTGGTGCTGGCGGCGGGCTGAAACACCGTCGACACGGCGTCGGCGCCTCCCCGGCCAGGGCGGCCGCGGCCGGCGCTTCCCCGGACGCCGCCCGCCCCGCGGGCCCCGGTCCGGCCTCAGTTCGGCCCGACGTTGCTGTGCATCACCAGTGCCCAGCAGAGGCAGCCGAGCGCCGCCGTGGACAGCAGCGCCCGCGCCGCGCTCCACCGCATCCGCCGGGCCCCGGACGGGGCGTCCGGCTCCGCGTACTCCGGCCGGCCCGGCTCGCCCGCCTCCGCCAGCGCCTGGCTCAGCGGCAGGTTGACCACCCTGGTCGCCACCAGGGAACCGGTGTAGCAGACCAGCGCCCCGACCACCGCCGGCAGCACCCGGTGCCCGTCGCTCGGCAGGTGCAGCACGACCGCCAGGCCGGTGAAGACCAGCGTGCCGACGAAGCCCAGCAGGTACCACCCGTTGAGGACCGCCACGTTGAGCCGCTGCATCACCTGGACGACGACCAGGCTGTCGGCGGTGCGCAGCCCCGGTGTCACCGAGGCGTAGGTGTAGAAGAGTCCGGAGGTCAGTCCGGTGGTGACGGTCGCCGCCACCAGTGCGAAGACCCGCATCGCCTCCATGCCGTCCTGCCCCCGTCCGCTCGGCCGGTGCCGCCCGGTCGAAGCGGCCCCGCGCTGCCGATCATCCGTCATCGAACGGCCGCTTGCCCACCGAATTGGCCGATAGGGCAATGAGGATGACGAATGGTCATGGCTCGGCGGCCGGAACCCGCCGCGGAGGGTCAGCCTCCGGTGCGCCCGGCGAGCGCGGCGAGCAGGGCGTCGACGGTCCAGTGCCCGGCGGCGCCCGGACGGGTGCTCAGATAGGCGGCCGTGCGGCGCGGCGACCAGCCGTGCGCGTCGGTCAGTCCGGCGGCGAGATTGCGCAGATACCGGGCACGCGGGGCGTTCAGCCGGGCCTCGGCCAGCGTCCACGGGGCGGTGAAGGTCACCACGGGCACGTCGTCCAGCGTTCCGGGGCACACCAGGGTCTGGTACCGGCCGGGCCCCTGCGGGTCGCGGCCGGTCCGCAGCACGGCGGCCAGATCGAGGTCGGCGCCCGGCCCGTCGCCCATCTCCTGGGCGGCGATGTCGCTGAACTGCCCGATGGTCAGCAGATAGGCCCGGGCCGGGGCGGAACCGCGCCGACGGGGGTCGTAGAAGGCCATCCCGCCGCCCCAGGTCCGGGACTCCAGGGCGAAGTAGAGCAGCCCGGGCAGGCGCACCGGCGCCGATCGCTCCGGCAGGCGGGCGTCCCGGCAGCCGGGGTAGTCCCGCTCGCCCTCGGCGGGCCGCCCGCCGTGCAGGTAGCAGGCCAGCCGCTCGGCGTGCATGTTCGAGCCGTACGCGGCGTACCAGATCAGCGGCGGTACGGCCGGCGCGCGACCGGGCGGCGGCGGGCCGGCGAACGGTCGGATCTCCTCCACGGCCGGTGACGCTACCCGACGCGCCCCTCCGCACCGGCCCGGACACCCGGCGACCTGCCCACCCGGTCGGTCGCCGGTCCGGTCAGTGCGCTGCCCCCGCTGCCCCCGGCGGCCGCGGCGGGCAGGCGGCGGTGACGGTGCGTCCGGCCGCGCGGGCCGCGAGCGCCCGCCGCGCCGCGTACCCCCGGTCCGGGCCGGCGGCGGCGTCCAGCTCCTCGTCCGGGTGGAACCAGGCCCAGTCGGTGATCTCCCCGTCCGGGCAGCCGAGCCGGACCACGGCGGGGTCGGCGGTACCGAAGTCGTGGAAGAACTGCACGATGGGGTGGTCCGCGCCCGGAGCCGGATGCTGCCAGACCACCGCGAGCAGCGGCCCGGCCGGCCGGTCGAGTCCGGTCTCCTCGCGCAGCTCGCGGGCGGCCCCGGTCGGCGAGTCCTCGTGGGTGTCGAGCACGCCGCCGGGGAAGTTCCACCGCCCGGCGTCCGGCCGCCGGTCCGGCTCCCGGACCCGTGGCTTGACCATCAGCAGCCGCCCGTCCGGCGCGGTCACCACGGCGGCCGTGCACAGCCACGCGCGCGGCGTGGTCGCGAGCCACTGGGAGCGCGGCAGATGCGGGCGGGCCGGCGCGTGCGCCCGCAGGAAGCGCACGGTGGCGGGGGAGAGGCCGGGCAGGTTGTCGGTGAAGAACCAGGCGTGCGTGGCGTGCCGGGGGAGGACGAGTCGGTCCATCGCGCCGGGCGCGTACGCGGACAGCGCGTACACGTGCCGTCGCGCCGGCCGCGCGCCCTCCTCGAACACCCCGACCGGTCGCACCGCGCCGGCGGCCACCCCGC
Organism: Kitasatospora sp. NPDC058115; assembly: GCF_042884635.1. Taxonomy (NCBI): domain Bacteria; kingdom Bacillati; phylum Actinomycetota; class Actinomycetes; order Kitasatosporales; family Streptomycetaceae; genus Kitasatospora; species Kitasatospora sp. NPDC058115. The sequence continues at coordinate 103,368 of NZ_JBHVTL010000009.1, read as the reverse complement.
ACGCCTCGGCCAGCGCGCGCACGGCCGCCGCCTGCGGCTCCTCGGCCGGGCGCACGACGGCGGACGGCAACTCCCAGCAGCCGTCCGGCCGGCGCAGCAGCAGCACCCGGCCCGGCACGTCCGTGACGAGCATGACGGCGAGCGGCGGGGGACAGGACGAACGCTCCACCCGGGGGGCCTCCTTCGGCGAGGGGAACGACGGGGCACGGGCGCGGTGCCGGGACGGCTCAGCGGCCACCGCCGAGGTCCAGCCGTGCGTACCCGTCCACCGCGCCGTAGCCGAGCCCCCGGTGGAGCGCCGCCCCGTCCCCGGTGGCCCGCAGCCCGGCCGGGCCGCAGCCGGCCGCCGCGAGCGCCTCGACCGACGCGGCCGTGACGGCCCGGCCGGGCCCCCGCCGCCGGTGCGCCGGATCCGTGACCGCGGTGTGGATCCGCCCCCACCGTCCCGTCGGGCGGCTCGGCCCCCGGTTGCCGTGGTGGACGCTGCCGATCGCGCAGGCCGCCGGCCCGCGGCCGCCGCCGGCCGGAACCACGAAGGCGAGCAGGTGCGGATCGCGGCCCGGCCGGGCCCGCAGGTCGTCGCGGAAGGCGGCCCGCCACCGCTCGTCCAGCGGCGCGCCGTCCAGCACCGCGACCCGCAGCCTCAGCCGCAGCCGCTCGTTCGCGTCGCCCGGCCGGGCGGCCCGCACCCCGCCGCCCACCGCGTCCTCGCCCACCGGCGCCACCTCCGTCCGCCCCGCCCCGCCGCTTCCGGTGCGGGCCCCCCTACCCGCCCGCACCCGCCCCGGAACCTCCGCCGGACCTCGGCCGCCGCCCGGCCGAGGGCCCCGGCGGAGTGCCGTTACCAGCCGGACTCGACGAGGACGCAGGCCTCCGGGGTGAGGCGGTGGGTCCGGCCGGAGTGGCCGACGATCCGGCAGCGGTTCTGCACCACCGGCCGCCAACCGGTGGCGGTCCGGCCCTCCGGCCGGTCGGTGCGGTCCTCCGCCGGCCGGATGCCGAAGCCCCCGTCCATGCCGGGCACGCTGAAGCCCAGGGCGGGGTCCGCCGGTTCGGTCAGCACGCCGACCTGCGGGAGCACCAGGGCCGCTGGTCCGCCTCCCGCACCGGGTGCAGCGGTTGCGGCTCCGGCAGCGGGAGCAGGGCGTCGCGTCCGAGACGGGTGGCGAGGTCGACGGGGCGCTCGCCGTCCTTGGAGCGCAGGGTGCGCGAGGCGCGCGGCCGGCAGCCGGTGGACCACCTCGGCCGGGGCGTCGTGCCAGGCGGCCCGGTGCAGCGGCGCCCAGCCGCTGCGACCTCCCACCCGCTGGGCGTTGGCCAGGCCCGGCGACCGTTCCACGGCGGCCGGCACCCCGCCCGGTCGCCCCGGCGCGCGGCATCGGACAGCCGGTCACGCTCCGCCCGGTGCGCCTCCTTGTCGAGGCCGCGTTCCCCCGCGCCGTCCCCCTCGGCCATGCCCGTCCCCCTCCGCCCCGGTGCCGCGCATCGTCGTGTAGGGCGCCGCCGCGTCACGCCCCCGGTGCCGGGCGGAGCACCCGGCGGACGGCGGCCCGCAGCCACTGGTGGGCGCCGTCGGCGGTGTGGCGGGGGTGCCAGGTGTGCGAGCCGACGACCACCTCGACCCGTCCGCGCACGGCGTCGCTGAGGCGGGCGGGATCGCGGACCACGACGCGCAACGCTCTCCGCGCGCGGGCGCGGGCGCGGCCTCGACCACGGCGACGCGGCGACCGTCGAGCGTGCCTTCGCCGGCGCCGACGCCGTCTTCCGGCTGGTGCCCCCGGACGGCTCGCGCACGCCCGAGCAGGCCTACAGCGGCTTCACCCGCCCCGCCGCGCGGGCGTTCGCCGCCCACGGCGCCGCCCACGTCGTCCGCGTCTCGGCGCCCGGCCGCGGCACCCCGCAGGCCGCCCGGGCCGGGTTGGTCACCGCCTCCCTGGCCATGGACGACCTGATCGCCGGATCCGGCGTCGCCCACCGGGCCCTCGCCAACCCGTCCTTCTACGAGAACCTGTTGGAGGAGACCGCCTCGATCCGCGAGCACGGGGTGTTCGGCGACACCGCCGCCGCGGACCGCCGGGCCCCGCCGGTGGCCGCCGCCGACATCGCCGCGGCGGCGGCCGGGCTGCTGCTGGACCGCTCCTGGAGCGGCGTCGACAGCGTCCCGGTGCTCGGCCCGCAGGAGCTGTCGCCCGACGACCTGGCCCGCACCATGACCGAGGAGCCGGGCCGTCCGGTCCGCCACCGGCGGCAGCCGCTGGACGAGCTGCGCTCCGAACTGCTCGGCCACGGCCTCGACGCGGCGTTCGTCGAGGCCGTGGCCGACATGAAGCGCGCCCAGGACCAGGGTCCGGACGCGGGCGCCGTCCGCCCGGCGCAGGCGGGCCCGGCCACCGGATCCGCCGAGTGGTGCGCGCGGACCCTCGGGCCCGCCGTCCTCGCCGCCCCGGAGGCGGCCGACGCCCGCTGACCGTGCCGGGGACCTGCGGACGGCGGGCGCCGGCCGCCCGGCCCGGAGTCCGGCCCGGACAGCGCCGTCGCGGCGGCCCGGGTCACTGGACGTCGGGCGGCGGCGTCGGGCAGGCGGCGGCCCGGCCGGGCGGGGCCGGGTGGCTGAGCAGGGACCAGAGGACCCAGCCCGTCAGACCGCTGGGCGCGATCACGATCCGGCTCCACCGGGTGCCCAGCGGGGAGATCCAGGTGTCGACGATCTCGGCCGGCTCCCCGCACCGGGCCAGACCCAGCACCGCGCCGTCGACCGAGTGCTCGCGCCGGACGTTGGCCGCGCTCGCGGCGACGACCCAGCCGGCCCGGGCCTCCGGCGGGGGAGGTCCGGGAGGCCGTTCCGGGGGCGGACGGTGGTCGGTCTCCACGGCCACCACCAGGAGGGTGACGACCAGCAGGGACAGTGCGGCCCAGGTGGCCCTTGCGACGTGTACGGACATGCCGGGCACAACGAGCCGGCCCCGCGGTGCGGCCCGCGGCCGGCCCAGGGCCACCCGGAAGGCCCTTCCCACCTCGTCCGGGCGGGTGGCGGCCGCGTCCGGGTGCCGCAGACCCGGGCCCCCGCTCCGCGCCACGAGGCCGACTCCGGTGCGGACGGGGTGTCACGGACCCTGCGGCCACCCGGGCGGCCGGGGCACCTGTCCATGGTGGCCCCTACGATGTCCGGCATGAACACTGGGGCGCCGGAGACGCGGCTCATCGACAACCGCTTCGAACTCATGGAACGCCTCGGCGGCGGGGGCATGGGCCTGGTCTGGCGCGCCCGCGACACCATGCTGCACCGCGAGGTCGCGCTCAAGGAGGTCCGCCCGCCGGACCCGGCCATGGCCGCGGCCGACCCCACCGCCGCCGACGAACTGCGTGAGCGGGTGCTGCGCGAGGCCCGGGCGCTCGCCCGCCTCCAGCACCCGAACGTCGCGGTGATCCACCACATCGTCGACACCCCCGGCCACCCGCACCCCTGGCTGGTCATGGAGCTGGTCACCGGCGGCAGCCTCGCCGACCGGATAGCCCGCGGCCCGCTCTCCGTCCCCGAGGCCGCCCGGATCGGCCGCGGCGTGCTCGCCGCGCTGCGCGCCGCCCACGAGGCCGGCATCCAGCACCGCGACGTCAAGCCCGGCAACGTGCTGCTGCGCGCCGACGGCACCCCCGTCCTCACCGACTTCGGCATCGCCGCGATGCAGGACGCCACCGCGCTCACCGCCACCGGCGCGCTGATCGGCTCGCCCGAGTACATCGCTCCGGAGCGGATCCGCGGCGAGGAGGGCAACCCGTCCTCCGACCTGTGGTCGCTCGGCATGCTGCTGTACGTCGCCGTCGAGGGCCACCACCCGCTGCGCCGCGCCACCACGCTGGCCACCCTCGCGGCCGTCCTCGACGAGCCGCTGCCCCCGCCGACCCGCTGCGGGCCGCTGGGTCCGGTGCTGGCGGCGCTGCTGGCCCGCGACCCCGCGGTGCGGCCGGACGCCGCACAGCTCGACCGGGCGCTCGCGGCGGCCGAAGCGGGCGCGGTGGGCGCGGCGGGCATGGGTCCCGGAGGGCCGCAGCCGTCCTGGGCGCCGGCCCCGCCGCCCGCCGCGCAGCCGCCCGCCGCGCAGCCGCCCGCCGCGCAGCCGCCCTCCGGGTCGTACCCGGGCCCGCCCTCCGGGTCGTACCCGCACCCGTACGCCGGCGCTTACCCGGGCCCGTACGCGGAGCCGTCCTCGGGCACGTTCGTGGAGCACTCCTCGGGCACGGCGTACCTCCCCGGGCCCGTCGACGACACCGGGACCCAGTTCCTCGGCGCGACCGGCCCCGCCACGACGCCCCCGCCGCCCGCCCGCCGCCGGACCGGTGCCACGGTCACCCTCGCCGTCGCCGGGGTCGCCCTGGCGAGCGTGCTCGCCTGGACGCTGCGCCCGGACGGGACGGGCGACGCGGTGGACCCGGCCGCCGCCCCGACCGGGACGTCGGCCCCCGCGGCCGGGGGCGGCGCCCCGACGGCCCCGGCCGCAGCCGCGTCCACCGGCCCGGCCGCCGCACCGTCCGGGACCGCGTCCCTCGCGCCGCCCGCCGCCGGCACCGCGGCTGCCGGTACCACCTCCGCCGCGCCGACCGTCAAGCCGCCGGCGAAGCCGTCCAAGGACCTGCTGACCCCGGACGGCGTGCGCACCGCCGTCGCGGCGATCACCGCCCAGAGCGGCGGCACGAAGGTCAAGGCGCTCAACGTCTACGGGACCTACGCGAACGCCCAGGTGCCCACGGCCGACGGCCGGAACTATGACTGGTACGACTACCGGGACGGCAAGGTCACCAAGCGCGCCGGGGGGTCGATGGGCAAGGACAAGCCCGTGGACCTCGCCCAGTACGACTGGGACGTCGTCCCCGCGCTGCTGAAGAAGGCCGAGGAGACCCTCAACGTCAAGGACCCGACCAACCGTTACCTGGTCATCGACATGTTCCCGCTCGACAACGTGGCGACCATCCGGGTCTACCTCTCCAACGAGTACCACAACAGCGGGTACCTGGTGGCGGACACCAAGGGGAACCTCCGCCACACCTACCCCTCCGACTGAGCCGTGCCGCGGCGGTCCCGGACGCGGCCCGCGCGGCACGGACGGGGCACCACCGCAGGGCGGGCGCCCGCTCCCGGGCCCAAGCTGGACTGGTCCCGCGGCGGCGCCGACCCGCCCGGGACCGACCGGCCGCTCAGGCCGTCCGACCATCAGTCCGACCGACCGACCGACCGACCGACCGCCTGACCGCCTGGACCGGCCGGCCGGCCGACGAGCGAGGAGCCGTCACCAGATGAGCGAGAACCACCACGTCCTGCTGCTCGACTTCACCGACCTCGCCGCCTGCCGGGCCGCCTTCGACGAGGCCGCCCACCTGCCCGGCCTGCGCCAGTCCGCGATCGTCGAGCGCCTGGCCGACGGCACCCTGGACTTCCCGGCGTCCCAGGTGCGCGGGGCGGGCGCGCCGACCGTGGGCGCGGGCGTGGCCGGCGGCCTCGCCGGGCTGCTCGGCGGCCCGATCGGCGTCCTGCTGGGCTGGGCGGCCGGAACGGCGATCGGCAACGCCGCCGAGACCTGGCGCGACCACGAGGGCGGCGCCGCGCTGATCGTGCTGAGCGAGGAGGTCGACGAGGGCCACTGCCTGCTGGTGCTCGACCTCGCCGAGGCCTCGCCGGAACCCGCCGAGGAGCTGGCGGCCCGCCACGGCGTCACCCTCCGCCGCCTCCCGGCCGCCGAGCTGGCCGATCGCGTCAAGGCGGCCCGCCGCGCCGCCGGCTAGCGGAGGTCCCGCACTGCGGAGGTCCCGGAAAGCGGATGCCGCCCGCCCGCCGATGGCGCAGCATGATCCGTATGCCTGATTCCTCGGTCCTCACCCGCGCTGAGGCCGTCGAGCGCCGCCGGCTGCTCGACGTCCGCGCCGTCCGCCTCGACCTCGACCTGACCCGCGGCCCGGAGGTGTTCGGCTCCACGACGGTGATCCGCTTCGGCTGCACCGCCCCCGGCGCCGGGACGCACGTGGACGTCGAACCGTCGAGCCTCCGCCGGGTGGTGCTGAACGGCCGCGCGCTGGACGTCGGCGCGCTGCGGGCCGGGCGCTTCCCGCTGACCGGCCTGGCGGCCGAGAACGAACTCACCGTCGAGGCGGACATGGCCTACTCGCACACCGGCGAGGGCATGCACCGCTTCACCGACCCCGCCGACGGCGAGGACTACGTCTACACCCAGTCCTTCCTCGACGACGGCCCCCGGGTGTTCGCCTCCTTCGACCAGCCCGACCTCAAGGCGCCCTACACGGTGTCCGTCACCGCGCCGCCGCAGTGGACCGTGGTCGGCAACGGCGCGGGCCGCCAGGTCGCGCCCGGCCGCTGGGAGTTCACGCCCACCCCGGCGATCAGCAGCTACCTGGTCGCGGTGGTGGCCGGCCCGCTGCACTCCGTGCGCGCCGACCACGACGGGATCCCGCTCGGCCTGCACTGCCGCCGCTCGCTCGCCGCCCACCTGGACGCCGAGGCCGCCGAGCTGCTGGAGATCACCCGGCAGGGCTTCGACCACTACCACCGGATCTTCCGGCGCCGCTACGCCTTCGACAGCTACGACCAGTGCTTCGTCCCGGAGTTCAACCTCGGCGCGATGGAGAACCCGGGCTGCGTCACGCTGCGCGACGACTACGTCTTCCGCTCCGCCGTGACCGACACCCAGCGCGAGCACCGTGCCCTGGTGGTGGTGCACGAGATGGCGCACATGTGGTTCGGCGACCTCGTCACCATGACGTGGTGGGACGACCTGTGGCTCAACGAGTCCTTCGCCGAGTACATGGCCCACGAGGTCACGGCCGCCGCCACCCGCTTCACCGGCGCCTGGACCGCCTTCGCCGCCGACGGGAAGACCTGGGGCTACGACGCCGACCAGCGCCCCTCCACCCACCCGGTGGCACCGACCACGGTGGACGACACCGCCGAGGCGCTGCAGAACTTCGACGGCATCTCCTACGCCAAGGGCGCCGCCGCGCTGCGCCAGCTGGTCGCCTGGCTCGGCGAGGAGGCCTTCCTGGCGGGCGTCAACGACCACGTCGACGCGCACGCCTTCGGCAACGCCACCCTCGACGACCTGCTCCGGGCCCTGACGGCGGCCAGTGGGCGCGACGTCCACGGCTGGGCCGACCGCTGGCTGCGCACCACCGGCGTGGACACCCTGCGGGTGACCGACGGCCGGATCGCGCACACCTCCGCCGACGGCGTGCTGCGCCCGCACCGGCTGACCGTGGGCCACTACCGGCGCACCGCCGACGGCGCCCTGGAGCTGTCCGACCGCGTACCGCTCGACCTGCCCGCCGACGGCACCGGGGCACCGGTGAACGGCGCCGAGCTGACGCTGCCCAATGACACCGACCTCGGCTTTGCCAAGATCCGGCTCGACCCCGGCTCCTGGCGGACCGTGCGCTCCTCGCTCGGCGCCGTGCCCGAGGAGCTGGCCCGGGCCGTGCTCTGGGGCTCCGCCCGGGACCAGGTGCTGGACGGCGAGCTCGCGCCGGGCGCGTACCTGGAGCTGGTCGCGGCCCACCTGCCCGGCGAGACCTCGGTGCACCTGGTGGACGCGGTGCTCTCCTTCGCCCGCACCTTCGTCGCGGACCGCGCCGTGCCGCCCACCGGCCGTCCGGCGGCGCTGGCCGTACTGGCGCAGGTCTGCCGGGCCCTGCTGCGCCGCACCGGGGGCGAGCCCGACCGCACCGGCCTGCGTCTGGTGGCCGTCCGCGGGGCGATCGCCGCCGCCGACGCGTCGCAGGCCGCCGAACTCCGCGACTGGCTGGCGGCCGGGACGGTGCCCGGCGGACCGGCGCTCGACCCGGACCTGCGCTGGCACCTGCTGCTGCGGCTGTGCGTGCTCGGCGCGGCGGGCGAGCCGGAGATCGCCGCCGAGCTGGCCGCCGACCCCAGCGACACCAGCGAGGAGGGCGCCGCCCGCTGCCGCGCCGCGCTGCCCGACCCGGCGGCCAAGGAGGCCGCCTGGCGGGCGCTGTTCCACGGCGACCTCTCCAACTACCTGGCGTCCGCCACCGCCGCCGGTCTCTGGCAGCCCGAGCAGGCGCAGCTGCTGGACGGGCTGGTCGCGCGCTACTTCGAGGAACTGGGGCCGGCCGCCGCCCGCCGCGGCCCCGCCCTGGCCCGGGTGCTCACCAGGGAGGGCTTCCCCGCCTTCGCCGCGACCGGGCGGACGGCGCGGGCGGCCGAGGCCTGTCTGGCCGACCCGGACCTCACCGCGGCGACCCGGCGCGGGCTGGTGGACCAGCTGGACACGCTGCGCCGCGCGGTCCGGGCGCGGGCGCTGGGCGGGCAGTAGCCCCACCCGGGCGCGGGCGCGGGCGCGGGGTGCAGGGGAGGGCGCGCGGGGCGGGCGGCGGGCGCGCGGGTGGGCGGCCCGGCGCCCGGCGCGCGGGGGCTCAGTACCGCTCGCCCCGGCCCGTCCCCGCCTCCAGGAGGACCTGGCCCGCCGGGGTGCGGTGGTACAACACCGAACGGCCGGCCCGGCGGCGCAGCGCGAGCCCGGACTCGCGCAGGATCCGCAGGTGGCGGCCCACCGACCCGAGCGGCAGCCCGGTCAGGGCCACCAGCTGACTGGTGGTCTTCGGCGCCTCCAGCAGGGCGAGCAACTCGGCGCGGCCGGGCCCCAGCAGGGCGGCCAGCGCCTGCGGCACCGGGGGGCGGTCATCCTCGGCCAGCACCCCCGAGCACGGGTAGACCACCGCGTACCGGCGGCCCGGTGCCGCGCGCCGCCGCCCGTCGACCGGCGGCACGTCCCAGCAGAGCCAGCTCTGCTGCGGGGTGACCGGGACGAACAGCAGGTGCACGCCGGTGAGGTCCATCGGCTGCGGCCCGGCGTCCCGGAGACCGATCCCCAGCCGGTCGCCGCCGAGCCAGCCCATCCCGGGGCGCAGACCGCTCAGCGCGTCCGCCCAGCCGCCCGCCCCGAGCCGGGCGGTGCGGGCCAGCACGTCCGCCTCGATGACCCGCCGGCGCCGGGCCCACGTCGGCTCCACGGTCTCCGCCCACACCCAGGCCAGCAGGTCGGCGGCGCGCCCGGCCAGGTCGTCGCGCTCCAGCAGGGGCGGGGGCGCGGTGCCCAGGGTCTCGGCCAGGTCCGCCCGGGCGACGGCGGGCGGCGTCGCCCGGACCTCCGCCAGCTCCCGGGCGAACAGCGCCCCGTCCGCGCGGTGCTGCTCGGCGCCCGGCGTCGGAGTGAGGAAGGTGGCGTTCCAGCGCGGGCCGAGCGCGGCCCGGACCAGGGCGGCGGTCACCGGGTCGGCCGCCAGCCGCTCCCGGTAGCGGGGGAGTGCCGCATCCAGCCACCGCCGCTCGCCCGGGTGGGCGCCGCCGCCGCGGTGCAGGGTCTTCAGCGCGGCGACCGTCTCGGCCAGCGGGGAGAGCGCGAACCGGCTCCCCGCGAGGGTGTCCGCGTCCAGCCGCCACCACCCCATGCCCCCGCCCTCCGTCAGGTTTCGCCGCCGCGCGAAAACCTAACGCCGTGCCGATCGCGGCGGAAAGACTCCGTCGCATGCGCACCTACCGAGAGCTGTTCCGCGACCGCGGGTTCACCGCCCTGTTCCTGTACTCCGCCGCCCAGACGGCGGCCCAGACGGTCGCCGGACTGGCACTGGGCGTGCTGGTGTACCGGCGCACCGACTCGCCGCTGCTCGCCTCGCTCGCCATGTTCGGCCCGGCGTTCGCCCAACTGCTCGGCGCGGTCACTGTGCTCTCGGCCGCCGACCGGCTCCCGCCGCGCGCCGCGCTGACCGGGCTCGGCCTGCTGCTCGCCCTCGGCACCGGCCTCCAGGCGCTGCCCGGGCTGCCGGTGGCGGCGCTGTTCCCGGTGCTGCTCGCCCTCGGGGTGGCCGGCGCGGCGGGCGGGGGAGTGCGCTACGGGCTGCTCCAGGAACTCCTGGGCCGTGACGGCTACCTGCTGGGGCGCTCCGCCCTCGGCCTGGCGGCGGGCCTGGTCCAGATCGGCGGGTTCGCGCTCGGCGGCGCGCTGGTGGCCGCCCTCGCCCCGTCCGGCGCGCTGCTCACGGCCGCCGCCCTGCACCTGCTGTCCGCCGGCACGGCCCGCGCCGGCCTGCTCCGCCGCCCGCCCCGGGCGGCCGGACGGCCGTCGGTCGCCGGCACCTGGCGGGCCGACGTCCGGCTCTGGTCGTCCGCGCCGCGCCGGACCGTCTACCTGGCGCTGTGGGTGCCCAACGGCCTGGTCGTCGGCGTCGAGTCGCTCTACGTCCCGTACCGCCCGGACGCGGCCGGCCTGCTGTTCGCCACCGGGGCGCTCGGCATGCTGGCCGGGGACGTGCTCGCCGGACGGCTGCTGCCGGCCCGCCGTCGGGAGCAGGTGGTGGTGCCGCTCTGCGCGCTGCTCGCCGCGCCGTACCTGGGCTTCGCGCTGGAGCCCGCGCTGCCGCTCGCGGCGGCACTGGTCGCGGTGGCCACCGTCGGGTACGGGGCGGGACTGCTGCTCCAGGAGCGGCTGGTGGCGCTGACGCCGCCCGAGTTGAGCGGGCAGGCGTTCGGCCTGCACGGCTCCGGGATGCTCGCACTGCAGGGCGTCGGCGCGGCGGCCGCGGGCGCGCTGGCGGAGGCGACCTCGGCCGCCACCGCCATGGCGGGGACCGCCGCCGCCTCACTGGCCGTCACCGCGCTGCTCGCGCCGGGACTGCGGCGCGGGTCCGGCGCCGCCCCGGGGCCGGGGGACTGACGGTGCGTGGTGCTAGCATCCGCGCCATCCGAACGAAGATCGAACAGGGTGGGCGCGGTGCAGGACGACCAGCTGCGGAAGCAGGAGCACGAGCAGGAGCAGGAGCAGGATCCGGAGGGGAGAGCCGGGGCCCGGCGCCGCCGCATCGCCATCGGCGTCGCGGCGGGCGTGTGCACCCTGGCGCTGGTGGGCGCGGGCGGCTGGGCGATGACCGGGTCGGACGCCGCGGAGCCGGCACCGGCCCCGTCGGGCTCGCCGTCCGCGTCGCCGTCCGCCGCGCCGTCCCCGACGGCGGAGAGCCCGACGCCCTCCGCTCCGGTGGAGACCCCGGCGCCGTCGGACACCCCGGCCGCCCCGGCGCCGTCCGACATCCCGGCCGCCCCTCCCGCCCTGCCCGCCCTGCCCGCCCTGCCCGTCCCCGAGCCGCAGACCCCGGCGGCCGCCGAGCCGACGCCGGCCCGCCCGGCCTCGCGGGCCCCGGCCCCGGCGACCCCGCGCCCGACCACTCCGCCGAAGGCCGCCCCGACCGTGCCCCCCGAGGCCGCCCAGCCCACCCCGCCACCGGCTGCCCCACCGGCCGCGCCCGCCCAGCCGCCTGCCGCTCCACCCGCCCAGCCGGCGCCCCCGCCCGCCGCCCCCAAGCCGGCTCCCGCACCGACCGACTACCCGCCCGAGGGCCCCGGCCCGGACCAGGGGCCCGTGCCGCCGCGCCCGGTCCCCACCCTGCCGTCGCGCCCCACCTCCTGCCCGCCCGGCCAGAGCGCGTCCTGGGGCGGCTGCCACCCGCTCCCGCCCCCGATCACCCTCTCCTGACCTCCCGGAACCCCCGTCCCCACCCCCACCGCCCGGTTCGCGCCGGGCGGTCCTTGATCCACGGTTAGTTGAATGCTAAATTACCTCTGACGCCAGGGCCCGACACCCCAGGAGGACGAGATGACGACGACCGCCGTTGCCGACAACCCCGAGAAGTCCCGCTACGAGATCACCTCCGACGGTGAACTCGCCGGCTTTGCCGAGTATCACCGCCACGAGGGCGAAATCGCCTTCATCCACACCGAGATCGACCCGCGCTTCGGCGGCCAGGGCCTCGGCGGCATCCTCGCCCGCGCCGTGCTCGACGACGCCCGCGCCCACGACCTCGCCGTGCTCCCGTACTGCCCCTTCATCCGCGGCTGGCTGACCAAGCACCCGGAGTACCACGACCTCGTCCCGGCCGCCCAGCACGAGCGGTTCGGCCTGTGACCGCCGCGACGACCGGCGGAGCCCCGGACACGACGGGCACCGGCGCCGACACCGGCTTCGTCCGCGCCGCGGCCGCCGTCGCCACCAGCACCGCCGACGACTACCGCGTCGACATCCGCTCCGGCCGCCACCAGCTGTCCGCCGACGAGCCCGAATCGGCCGGCGGCGCCGACACCGCCACCACCCCGGTCGGCCTGCTGCTCTCCGCCCTCGGCTCCTGCACCGCGATCACCCTGCGGATGTACGCCCAGCGCAAGCAGTGGCCGCTGACCACCGTGCGCGTCCACCTCGGCTACGAGAAGGGCCCGGAGAAGGCCGTCCGCATCACCCGCCGGATCGACCTCGTCGGCGACCTCGACGACGCCCAGCGCGCCCGCCTGCTCGACATCGCCGAACGGACCCCGGTCACCCGCGCCGTCTCCGCCGGCACCCCCATCGTCCCGGCCGCCCCGCGCGCCTCGACCTCCGGAAACGGGGCCCACCATGGCTGAACCCGAGCTCGCCACCCCGACCGTGCGCGGCGGCCGCGCCGACACCCCGGGCGGCCCCGTCCACGAACTCCTCGCCCCGCGCGAGACCGCCCTCGGCGGCAGCACCGTCGTCCGCCGTCTCCTCCCGAACCTGGGGCGGCGGATGGTGGGGGCGTGGTGCTTCGTGGACCACTACGGCCCGGACGACGTCGCGGACGAGCCGGGCATGCAGGTGCCCCCGCACCCGCACATGGGCCTGCAGACGGTCAGCTGGCTGCACGCGGGCGAGGTCCTGCACCGCGACAGCCTCGGCAGCCTGCAGACCGTGCGCCCGCGCGAACTGGGCCTGATGACCTCCGGCCGGGCGATCTCCCACTCCGAGGAGTCCCCCCGCCCGCACGCCCGCTACCTGCACGGCGCCCAGCTCTGGGTCGCCCTCCCCGACGCCCACCGCCACCGCGCCCCCGCCTTCGAGCACCACCCCGACCTGCCCACCGTCACCGCCCCCGGTCTCACCGCCACCGTCATCCTCGGCACCCTCGACGGCACCACCTCCCCCGGCACCACCCACACCCCCCTCGTCGGCGCCGACCTCACCCTCACCGCCGGCACCACCCTCGACCTCCCCCTCGACCCCGACTTCGAATACGCCGTCCTCACCATGTCCGGCCAGACCGACGTCGACGGCGTCCGCCTCGACCCGGGCTCCATGCTCTACCTCGGCACCGGCCGCCCCCACCTCCCCCTCCACGCCCCCACCGACGCCACCTTCCTCCTCCTCGGCGGCGAACCCTTCGACGAGAAGCTCGTCATGTGGTGGAACTTCATCGGCCGCACCGGCGACGAGATCCTCCAGGCCCGCAACGACTGGGAGCAGGGCACCCGCTTCGGCCAGGTCCACGGCTACGACGGCGCCCGCCTCCACGCCCCAGCCCTCCCCGACATCCCCCTGAAGGCGCGTGGACGGGTGCGCTGAGCTGCGAAGATGAATCGATGGTCGCCTTCGTGCTCGCCGTTGCCGACAGGACTGTGTGGGCATCTGAAGGTCCATGGCAGAACGATTTCCGCTTCGCGTACTCGCCCCCTTGGGAGGCAAAGTGCAGGGCCTGTTGATTCTCAGGTCCACGCGTCTGTCGCAAGGTTTGCCCGTATCGATGCTGACCTGTTGCTGACTCTTCTGATGACTCACCAGCTTGAATTTGATTGCGGAGGAGAGGGGCAGGGCCTCCGGCGGTTGGTGCTCGGCGAAGGGCCCCACCAGGCGGCGCCGACCGGCTGATCAGGACAGGGCCGGGGCCGCTCGGATTGCCGGCGGCCGGTATCGGTGTCCTACTTCCTCACCGCCAGGCGTCAGGTCCACGCCGCGCCGCGACACGCTGCCGGACAGCCGCAGCGCCGTGCACCATCAATGGGTGCACGGCGCGCGTATCAAGAGCAACGGCCACCGGGTCAACACCGCGAAGTATCGCGCCTTCGACGCCAGTGTGGAGTTGGCCGAGCGGACCGCGTGGGAGACACCCGCGAGGGTCTGCTGCCTGCCCTGGGACAGAAGCTCATCGTCGGCGAGCAGCAGCAGATCCTGCTGGAGCAGTCGCACGGCGCCGACCAGGACCGGCTGGTCGAGTTGCTGTTCGATGATGCCGAGCGGCACATCGAGGCGATCCGTTCCCGCCTCGAACTCGCCGCCGGCGACGTCCTGCTGGACGGCCGCTTCACCCTTGACGCGGCCACCGAGAACGGCCTGAGCATCGAGGTGGACTTCGGCGTTCCCTCCGGGAACATGCCGATGGCGCCGAAGCCATGGTCCGACCCGACCTCGGACCCGCTCGCCGACGAACTCGGCAGGCTCCAGCACACCTGGATGACCTCGGCGCCCCCGAGTCGGAGATGGTTCTCACCTCCAAGCGCGCGTTCTCCCAGCTGGCCCGTAACAACGCCTACCGGGCCGCGTACTACCGCTCCGTCAACCCGTCCACCACCCCGACCCGTACCCTCACCCTGTCCGAGGTCACCGCGGTGCCCAACGACTACGGTCTGCCGTCGGTGACCCCGTACAAGGCGTAGGTCAGCGTCGACGGAACGGCGACCAAGTTCCTTCCCGCCGACCGGTGGCCGGCGCGCTCGCCGTCGCCCGCGAGCACGGCATCAGCCACGTCGAGGTGTCGGACGGGTACGACTGCGGGTGGACCAGCCACCCCGATCCCGACAGGCCGCGCGCACCCTGCGGAGCGTGGACGAAGCCGCGGACTGGCCGATCTCCCACCCCAGACGCAGTCGCACCTTCAACCTCCACCGCGCCCCGAGAGAGTAGGCCGTCGGCCAGGGAGCATTGGCCGGAGTCCACGGCGGGAGCCCGGCCAGGCTAGGCCGCCCCCTGAGGATCATCTGATTGTTGGTTGGTGTGTCGTTGACCGATGCGCCGTGGGCGCGGACAGAGTCGTTGTTGCCGGACCGGACGCCGAGGAGGGGCGGGCGATGGCGTGATCACCGGCGGGTACTTCGATGCGGGCGTCGACGTACCGTACGGCGGCGCCGTGGATGGCAGTGCCACCGGAGTTCGGGTCGCGGAAGGGCGTCCAGAACCGGTTGTGGACATGGGCGGCGGACGGGACCTGGGAGGTGGAGTATCTTGGGGCCGGCGCGACTCCTGCGTGCCATGACGACTCGGTCAAGTGCCATCAATTTTAGGGGGGTTGCGGTGCCAGGAATGCCCGCTGGAGCGGAACTGAGAGTGGCTTTCGAGGGTTTGGGGGAGTCGGGAGCCGAGCCGCACGTGATCGCGCTGCGCGACTGGCTGGCTTCTGAGGATGATCTGCGCGGCCGGGTGCGGCTCCAGCGACAGCCTCCCCTCCCTGGCCACATGGGTTCCGCCATGGAACTGCTGACGGTGACCCTCGGCTCCGGCGGCATCCTGGCCGTGCTCATCCAATCGGTGTGCTCCTGGCTCACCTCTCGCGGCACCGACATCAAAATCACGATCAGTGCTGAGGACGGGCGTCGGATCGAGGTGGACGTTCGGCGCGCAGCCGACCCGCAGGCACTCCTGCGGGAGATCGCGGAACAGTTTCCGGCGCCAGGGTCACAGTCTCGGTGACTGGCCCACGTTTCCCGGAGCGTGCGACGAGCCGGGCGGTACTCATCGGGGCTGGTACGTTCCGCGACCCCGAGTTGCCTGACATCCCCGCCGTGCAGGCAAACCTGGACGCGCTGCGGCGAACCCTCACCGACCCGGTTCATGGTGCGCTCGCGCCCGAACACTGCTTGGTGGTGGCCGACCCGAAGGACCAGGCCACCGTCGGCACCGCGCTGTCCCAAGCGGTTCGGGAGGCCGAGGACCTGCTGCTCGTCTACTACTGCGGACACGGCCTGCTCGACGAAGCCGGGATGCTCCACTTCGCCCTTACCGGAACCGACAACCAGAACGTCAGCTGGTCCGCGATCCATCTCGACCTTGTGAAACGGATGGTCGGCGGAGCTCGCGCCAAGGCCCGGGTGCTCGTGCTGGATTGCTGCTTTGCCGGCAAGGCGATCTCCGCCATGGCCGGACCAAGTGGACTTACCTTGGGGCAGCTGAACCTGACTGGTACCTACACCCTGACTTCCACCACGGCCACCGCCCCCTCCCACGCGCCGCCCGACGCCGCCCACACGTCGTTCACCGGGTCGATGCTCCAAGCCCTGACAGTTCCCGGCCCACTCACCCTGGACGAGGTACACCACCACATCGACCAAGAGCTGGCCGGGCTCGGGCTCCCCCGCCCGCAGCGGCGCTCCGTCGGCGCCGTAGGAAGACTCTCCCTCGTCCGAGGGCCGGCCAGAGAGCCGGAGGCGCCATCCACGCCTGACGCGCAGACCTCGACTGGCGCGGACAATAGCTCAACAGCAACTCCAGCCTCCATCCGCCGAAAATGGGCATGGAGAACCGTCCCGGCCGTAGCAGTGCTGTCCGCCATGGCGGTATTGGGGAATCAACTGTGGGGCGGCCCGCATGCCAGTCCAAGCCTTTTCAGTGGCGACAGTGTGCGGGTCGGGCTGGAGACCAACACAGACAAATCCCTCTTCCCAATCCCCGCGTGGGGAAGATTCTCGGCCTTCGCCATGGAGACGGTAAAGGGGGTGCTGGAAGAGGCGAACATCAAATCGAGACCGACCCGCGTCGAGGTCCCGATGCTAGATCGACTTTCATCTGTGGAGCGCCATGAGGTCGACCTGAATGCCGCTCTCACCATCACGTCGGAGCGCATGGAACATGTCGAATTCGTGGGGCCTGTCGCTTCCGATGTGCTGGGCATATTGGTCCGAGGTGAGGACATGGCGCAGATCCGGACGATAGCCGACCTCAAAGGCAAGACGGTCTGCATGCCGGCGGGTTCAACGGCGAAAGAAACCATTGCGAGCGTAACATCTGAACCAATCCGCATGCTGGAGGAGTCGGACTTCCCTTCCTGTATCGAAGCCCTGAAGGGTGGGCGCGCCGATGCGACTACCGGAGGCATTTTGCCGCTCTCCGCATTTACGCTGGAGAACGTTGAACTCGCGGTTGTCCCGGGTCTCGAGATCGGTAGTCGCAGCCAATACGGAATCGCCCTGCCTAAGGGGTACGGCAAGGATTGCACACGCCTTCGTGACGCCCTGGTGAAGTACGTTGAGAGTGGTAAGTGGAAAGAAGAGTTCCGTTTCTGGCTATCCCACTCATCCCAGCCGGCGGAAAGGCTCCAGCCCGACACGGCCGAAATTGCCAGGTTGTCCTGCCGCGGTTGAGAACGGTCGCCCATGCTCCCCTCCTTCGAGGAGGAAGAGCACGCCTGGAGTGATTCGATGCTACCGGCGATGGTTCAGGCCGGTCCGATCCGGCACCCGTGCGGTGTTGCCGAACGGGCGCGCCCGAACGTTTGAAGCTCAGCCGAGTGGACGCGCGACTGTGGACTCGGCCGGCACGCCGTAGAGGGTGAATTGTGCGGGGGGCTTCACGGACGCCGTGTCTGCCGGATCCATGCCGGTAATCGTCAGAGGCATGAAGAAGCCCCTTCCGGCCGCCCTGGTCGCCATGGCTGTTGTTCTGGCTCTGCCGTCCCCGGCCGCGGCCTTTCCGACCTCCCCCGCCGACACGCCGGCGCTGGCGTGCAGCAGAGGCACGGTCGACCTGGCGCACCCGCCGGTCGACGTACCGGTCGACCAGCTCTACGAGGTTGCCAGGAGGCTGGGGATGACCGAGACGCCTGACCATGCCGGATACGGATGTGACCAGGCCATTCGGGTCTACCCGGACGGTCCCGTCCACGACTACCCCGGGTACGGCCCGGTCGTGCTCCGCAGCAACGAGAAGTCCCCGTCCCAGGTGTACTGCACCAACTCGGTCAGCGCCGTCGGCCTTCTCGACCCCGTCACGCCGGTGCGTGTCGTGATCGGAGCAGGGTGCGTCGTGGAGACCAACCCGTTCGTCATCGATTGACCGCACATACCACCAGACGTACCGCGCTGTTCGAGGGCTCGGACGCCGGCGTCACAGCTGCCGGCGTCCGAGCCCTTCCCGGTTCTCGGTCGCAGGCTCCGGCCGGCGAGCGCCGCTCCCGCGCCGGTCCGTCCCGCAGGCCTCACCGGCGGCCAGTGGTTGCCCGCCCGGCCGGCCGGTAGGGCTCGGCGGCTGCCACTGTGTCAGCAGACCGCTGCCACCTGGCCGGTGAGAATCGCGTCACGCGTTCTCCACCGCGTGCTGCGCCGCCTGATCAGCTGATGACCCACCAGTTCCCGGGAGGACTGGGCCACTTCACGCGATCGGACCCTCTTGTGCGCGCCCCCGGCATGGACTAGATCTCTACTCGCGATTGGTACAGACCATCTGACCCCACTCGGACAAGGCCACCAGCATGTTCAGACGCACCTCCGCGTTCCTGGCGACGGCTCTGCTCGCCTCGCTCGTCGCGGGCCCCGCGACCGCTCACGCCGATGACGACGACAGCCGCCGGCTGCCCGGCCACCGGGTGGCCTACTTCACCGCGTGGAGTGCCTACAGCGGCTTCTCCGCCAAGAAGGTCCAGGATTCGGGCCAGGCGGCGAAGCTGACCGTGATCAACTACGCCTTCGGCAACATCTCCCCCGAGGGCACCTGCTTCGAGGAGAACCTGGCCGACCAGGCCGACGCCTGGGCCGACTACCAGCGCCCGATCGCCGCGGCCGACTCGGTGGACGGCGTCGCCGACACCGAGGACCAGCCGCTGAAGGGCAGCTTCAACCAGCTGCGGAAGCTGAAGGCCAAGAACCCCCACCTGAAGGCCGTCATCTCGATCGGCGGCTGGGGCTGGTCCAAGTACTTCTCGGACGTGGCCGCCACCGACGCCGCCCGCAAGAAGTTCGTGGCCTCCTGCGTCGACCTCTACATCAAGGGCAACCTGCCGCAGCTGGGCTCGCCGGAGGGCGGCCCGGGCAGCGGTGCGGGCGTCTTCGACGGCATCGACCTCGACTGGGAGCACCCGGGCGGCGACGGTCTGCCGGACAACTCGGTGCGCCCCGAGGACGGCCGCAACTTCACCCTGCTGCTGGCCGAGTTCCGGCGGCAGCTGGACGCGCTGGGCAACGGCGGGCGCGGGCGCCACCTGCTGACGGCCGCCGTCGCCGCCAACACCGACATCGCGGACCGGCTGGAGCTGAAGAAGGTCGCCCGCCACGTGGACTACCTGAACCTGATGACCTACACCATGCACGGCTCCTGGGAGCCGCAGGGCCCGACCAACCACCAGGCCAACCTCTACACCGACCCGGCCGACCCCTCCGGCCCCGGCAGCAGCTACAGCGCGGACCGGGTGGTGCAGCACTATCTGGCCGGCGGCCTGCCGGCCCGCAAGGCGGTGCTCGGGGTGCCGTCCTGGGGCTACGGCTGGACGGGAGTGCCCGCCGGTGCGAAGTACGGCCTCTACCAGCCCGCCACCGGCATGTCCCCGCGCGGCGGCGGCCAGCTGCCCTACAAGGCCATCAAGGACCTTCCGGGCGCCGCGTACACCGACCGCCAGTACGGCGCGGCCTGGAAGTACGACGGCACCGAGTTCTGGACGTACGACAACCCGGCCACCGCCGCCCAGAAGGCCCGCTACGCCCGGCTGAACGGTCTCGGCGGCGTGATGGTCTGGTCCCTGGACGGGGACGACGCCCAGGGCTCGCTGATCGCCGCACTGGACCGCGGTCTGCGGCGCTGACCTGCGGTGATGACCCGGCGGCGGGCGGGGCGACCCGGCCGCCGCCAGGCGCGGCGGCCGAAATACGCAGGCTCCCCACCGCCCGCGCGGGCACTGTCCCCGCCGCCCGCAACGCTGTCCGGCCGCGGTGGCCGGCTGCAGGCCGAACCCGGCCCCCAGGACGGCCGGGGGCAGGTCCTGGGCGAGAGCGATCAGCGCGGTGGTACGGCCCCGGCCGGACGGGGACGTGCTGGGCGGGAACGCGGCCGCCGAGTGTGGCGGCGGAGATGCGCTGTCCGGGGCGGGCACCGGGGAAGGGCCGACGGCGCGGGGCGTTCGCGGTTCAGCCGGCATTCGACGCAACTCCGCATACTCGACAGCGCAGCCGTCACCGTGCAGCACAAAAATGCGATCGCCGCCGGGCACAACGCCGCACCGTGGCAGCCTGCCCCCGCACGGCGGTCGGCCCCCGGCCCACGGACGCTGCCCCTCCCCGCCATGACCGGCGCCCGGCGCCTGGAGCAGGACCCCCCAACCATGCACCTCCGCCTCAGCGCGGACGAGACCGACGCCATCACCGCCTTCCCCTCTCCGAGGAGCGCCGGACGGGGGAGCGGTCGCCGGCCCCGGCGCCCCGGCCCCGCCCGGTGCGCCTATTGCCGCCAGGCCGCGATGAGGTTCTGGACGGGGTCGCCGCCCTCGCGGGCGAGGTAGAGGGCGCGGGCGCCGACCCACAGGACGGTGGGGCCGAGGTGGTCGGGGTACTGGCGGAGCATCGCGTGGAAGTACGCGGTCGGGGTGTCGTGGGCGGCGAGGGTGGCCTCGGCGGTGTCGAGGTAGCGGCGGGTCTCGGCGATGAGGCGCTGGGCGTCGTCGTCGAGGTGTTTGTTCTGGTGGCTCGCGACGATGTGGCGCGGTCGTAGTGCGGCGACGGTGTCGATGGCCTTGCGCCAGGGGGCGAGGTCGTCGTCGGGGGATTCGGCGAGGTACATGTGCACGCCGTTGTAGAGGACATCTCCGGCCACCACGAGGTCGAGGTCCGGTACGTGGAGCACGGCGCTGTCGGCGCTGTCCGCGTGGCCCACCTCGACGAGGTGGAGGGCGTGTCCTTCGAGGGTGAGGCGGTTGCCGGGCGCCGTGACGGCGGTGACGGGGGAGGGCGGGATCCGGTCCGGCCAGATCGCGTCCCAGAGCACCTCGCGGGCGTGGACGTTGGTGTGCATCCGGGGGATGGCGCCGGCGGTGGTGACCACCTGGGCGCCGAAGTGTTCGGCGAGCAGGCCGGCGGTGAACCAGTGGTCGCCGTGTCCGTGGGTGGCGACGATGTGGGTGAGGCGTTTCCCGCTCGCCTCGACCCAGTCGCCGACGTCCCGGGCCTGCTCGCGGGTCAGCGGCGGGTCGACGAGCACGGCGTCGTGCCGGCCGTGGACGAGGGTGACCGCGAGGGGCTGGAAGGCACGGGGCCGTCCGTCGGGCAGCGGCCCGGGCCCGTGCATCGGCAGCGGGTCCGCGACGTACACGTCGTAGCCGAGGCCGATGGCGGCGGTGGTGGAGGAGGACATGGCTTCTCCTGTCAGCGGGGGCGATGGGGCGGGTGGTTCACGTGCGGGGCCACGAAGGAGCCCAGGGAGAAGCCGAGGAGGTCGACCCGGGTCAGCTCCAGGGCGTCGAGGAAGGCGAGGGCGTCCACGGCCATCTGCGCGACGGTGCCCGGCGTAGTGCCGCTGGTACCGCCGACACCGGCGTTGTCGAAGGCGATGACGCGCCGGCCCCGGGCCAGGGCGTCGACCAGCGCCGGGTCCCAGTTGTCGAGGTTGCCCCGGAAATGCATCAGCAGGACGAGCGGCACCCCGCCCTCGCTGAACCGGCGGACGTCGGACGGCAACGGTCCGACGCGTCGGCGGCACCACCTCAGTTGTCGACTGTCGGTGCCCAGCTGGGCTGCGAGGTGCCGCGTACGCCAAGAAGCCGGTCGGCGAAGACACGCTCAACGCCGCACGCCGTGTCGAAGATGACGTGGAGCCATTGTCGAATGCTGTGAATGACCGGACAATCCGACGGCCGGGCGATCAAGCAAGCGGCTTGCGGTAACGGACGTACTCGTTCCGCCGCCGGAACCCGACACTCTCGTAGAGGTCGTAGGACCGGTGCGGGTTTTCCGTGCCCGTGAACAGCCGGGCGGTCGTTGCGCCCTGCTCGCGAAGGCTCCGCAGCCCGTCCAGCAGGAGGACCCGGCCGATTCCGAGGCGTCGCCGGTCCGTCCGGACACTCAGCTCCTCCACCTCGCCCACGGTGCGGTCGTGACGGCGGATCGAGCAGAGGGCGACGCCGACCAGGTCCTGCCCCGTCCAGGCGGCCCTCCAGCATGCCGGGTCGGCGGTGTCGACGAAGTCCTGGAAAGGCCATCTCCGAGTGAAGCCTGTGTCCGCGTACGAATCGACGACCGTCCTCCAGGCTGCACGGTAGTGGCTCGTGCCGATCGGCCCCGTTCGTATCCCGGCCGGCAGTTCGCTGCCCGGGTCGGGCACCTGCTGCAGGTCGCCCAGCTCCAGCTCGACCAGGCTGAAGACACGTCGGTAGCCGGCTGCGCGCAGCAGCGCCGTGGCGTCCTGCTCGGAGGCCATGGCGTTCGCGCCGATCACTGCCGTCCGCGCCGTTCCGTGCTGGCGGACGAGCCGGCGGATCCGCTCTTCGGCCCAGCGCAGCATGGCTGAGCCGATGCCCTGGCCGCGGTGTGCGGGCAAGAGATAGCCGCGGTGCAGGTACAGCCACGTATCGTCGCGCTCCTGCCACCACCGGATCGTCGAGTAGCCGACGACGCGCCCGTCGAGCACCACCAGGATCTGGTTCTCGGACGGCTCCTCCACCTTGGCGGAAGCTTCGGCGATCTCGGCCGCGGTCGGGAGCCCTTCCACAACCGAACGGACATCGATCCGGTCCCGTTCCACACATCCCAGCCGCACCGCAGCCATGGCGCCGTGGTCTTCGTCGCCACGATACGGCCGGAACCCGAAGCCGACCGGAAGGCCCTGTCCTGCCATGCCGTCCAACATGACCGGATGCTCTCGAACTTCGAGGCAGGCCCGCCACCCTACTCACGCCGCGGTCGTCTGCGGCCGTTCAATGAGCCTGCCGCGTTCGAAGCGGGCCCCGGCGCGGGACGAGGCAACGAGACGGTGCATTCACGGCCCGCCAGCCGGGGGTCATTTTGGCGGACTCGACGAGCTTGAAGACCATCGCCAGGGCGGTGACGGGAGTCCAGGCTGAAGCTCTGGATGGCATCGGTGCCGCTGGTCGGTCGGATGGTGCGGTTCGGTGGTGCGGTGCATCGGCTGCCTCTCTTGTCCGGTTTCCTCCCGGGCTTCCCGCAGCGCGGCGGCCTCCGGGACCTCGCCCGGCCGGATGCTGCCGGCCGGGACCTGGCACATGTCGCGCGTGAGACCCTCCTCCGGTCCGGCTCCACTGAGTCTGGACCAGCCGCGATTCAGCCGGTGATGGCCGGCTCGTGGACGCCGGCTGCCTTGGCGGTGAGGGCGAGGCCGTAGCGGCGCAGCAGGAGGACGGCGGTGGTGGCAAGGCCGATGAGCAGGCCGAGCCACAGGCCGCGGGTCTCGCCGCCGAGTGGGTAGGCGAGGAGCCAGGCGGCGGGCAGGCCGACGAGCCAGTAGCCGATGAGGGTGATGCGGAAGCCGCTCTTGGTGTCGTCGAGGCCGCGCAGCAGGCCGACGCCGATGTTCTGCGCGCAGTCGAAGAACTGGAGGACGGCGACGACGGCGAGGAGGCTGGTGGCGATGTGCAGGCCTTGCTGGTCGGCGGCCGTGCCGGCGTCGAAGTAGGGCCGCAGGACGAGGTCGGGGACGGCGAGATAGGCGATGCCGACCAGGGTGGTGACGACGGCGCCGCACGCGAGGGCGGTGTTCTTGATCCGTCGGGCGGCCGCGTACTCGCCGAGGGCGAGTTCGCGGCTGACGTTGATGGAGGCGGCGTGGGAGAGGCCGACGGCGACCTGGAAGACGATGTAGATGAGCTGGTTGACGGCGGTGTGGGCGGCGAGGGCGGCGGCGCCGAAGCTGCCGGCGAGCAGGGCGGTGACGGAGAAGAAGCCGGCTTCGGAGCCGTAGGTGGCGGCGATCGGGGTGCCGAGGCCGAGCAGGCGCCGCACGGTGGGCGGGTCGGCACGCCAGAAGTCCAGGCTGAGCAGTGGTGCCAGCCGGGGGTCGCGGCGGGCGGAGGCGTAGAGGGCGAGGAAGGAGAGCAGGTAGACGCTGCTGGTGGCCACTCCGATGCCGGTGAGGCCGAGCTCGGGCAGGCCCCAGGTGCCGTGGATGAAGGCCCAGTTGAGGGCGGCGTTGATCGCCACGGAGGCGATGGTTATGCGCAGCAGGGCCTGGGGGCGGCGCATGCCGACGGTGAACTGGCGGATCGCCTGGAACCAGAGGCAGGGCACCAGGCCGGGCGCCAGGGCGGCGAGCATGCCCTGCGCGCGGTGGGCGACGTCGGCGTCCTGGCCGAGGAGGGTGGCGGCCTGCCCGATGAGGACCATGAGGGCGGCGCCCGCGAGGCCGGCGAGGGTGGCGACGGCCATGGCCGCCCTCACCAGGCCGCGTACCTCGTCGCCGTCTCCGGCCTCACCGGACTTCTCGGTGCGGGCGGCGGCGGCCGCGACCTGGTTGCCGACGGAGGTGACGAGGCCGACGCCCATGGTGCGCAGCTGGTTGAAGATGACCAGGGCGAGGCCGCCGGCGGCGAGGGCCTCGGTGCCGAGGGCGCCCATCATGATGGTGTCGGTGGTGGTGAGGGCGACCTGGGCGAGCTGGGTGAGGGCGAGCGGGACGGCGAGGGCGGCGAGGGCGCGGCCGTCGCGGGCGAGGGTGGTCAACTGCTGCATGGTGAGGCTCAGTTCCTGCGGAGTTTGGTGAGGACCTCGTCGATCCCGGCTTCGACCTCGGGGACGAGGAGGCCACGGGCGGTCATCCAGTCGTCGTTGAAGACGGTGTCCATGTACTTCTCACCGCCGTCGTTGATGAAGGCGACCATAACGGTGTCGGGGGCGAGCCGGGGCAGCCGGTCCAGCGCCTCGTGCACGACGCCGCCGGCGGAGCCGCCGATGAGCAGGCCGGTGCGGCGGGCGACGACGCGGGCGGTGGCGAAGGCCTCGACGTCACCGACCTTGACGCCTTCGTCGATGAGGTCGTAGTCGACGAGCAGTCCGATGGTGGCGCCTTCGGGGGTGCCGGTGCCGGACTGGTAGTAGTCGTGGGCGGGAGGGCCGAAGGCGATGGAACCCTTGGGTTCGACGCCGACGACGGCGACGTCCGGGACGCTCTTCTTCAGCTCCCGGGCGGTGCCGCACAGTCCGCCGCCGGTGCCGACGGCGCCGATGAGCACGTCGACGCGGTTGTCGAGGGCCTGGGCGATCTCGCGGCCGACGGCGTAGTAGCCGACGGCGTTGCTGGGGTTGTTGTGCTGCTCGGTGAAGAAGGTGTTGTCCTTGCCGCGGGCCATGTCCTCGGCGAGTTCCTCGCGGGCGGCGGTGTGGAGTTCCTCGCCGTCGGTGTCGGCGTCGACGTAGACCAGTTCGGTGCCCATGGCCTTCATGCCGCGCAGTTTGTCGGCGGCGGCGTGGTTGTCGACGACGGCGGTGAAGCGGTAGCCGCGTTCGGCGGCGACGACGGCCAGGCCGAGGCCGGTGTTGCCGGAGGTGGACTCGATGATGTGGCCGCCCTCGCGCAGTTCGCCGCGCTGTTCGGCGTCGAGGACCATCTGACGGGCCATACGGATCTTCGCGCTGCCGGTGGGGTTGAACATCTCCAGCTTCAGCAGCAGGCGGGCGCCGTTGTCGGCCCGGGCGAGTTCGAACAGCGGGGTGTAGCCGATGAGGTCGGAGATCCGGCTGACCACCGGGGGACGGGTCAGGGCGTCGGTCATGGCGTGTGGCTCCGTGGGGCAGTGCGGACGGGGCAGGCGTGGCGGTCGGGCGTGGCGGGCGGGCGGGTCAACCGGCGGGTCAGCGGTCGAGACGCCAGCGGGGCCGGCCGTTCGCGTAGGGGTGGTCGATGACGACCTTCGGCGGCAGCGGCAGCTCGTGGAAGGGGGATTCGTTGGAGTCCATCTGGTAGCCGGCGGTGTTGGGGTAGACGAGGAGGTCGCCGAACCGGGGGCGGGTGGGGAAGCGGATCCTCCGCCAGGTCAGCAGGTCGGAGTCCAGACAGCTGGCGCCGCCCACGCACGCTTCGTACGGGCCGACCTCGCGGTCCCCTTGGGGCAGCAGGGCAGGTTCGGGCAGGTACTCGCTGTTGAACCACTGCTCGGACAGGCTCAGGCTGGTGCCGTCGACGGTGACGATGCCGTACCCGGTGCGGTCCTTGACGCCCTGGACGTGGAAGACCGAGGATCCGGCCCGGTCGAGCAGGGCGCGGCCGGGCTCCAGCAGCAGCATCACCCCGGCCTGGCGCAGGCGCTCGGCCAAGCTCGCCCCTGATCCGCCCGGGTGGGTGGCGAGGATCGCGCGCAGCGCGTCGGCGCCCGCGACGGGGGAGTGGTAGGGGTAGAAGTCGCCTGCGGTGAAGGCCTTGCGGCCGTGGTAGTGCTCCGGGTCGTTCTCGGCGAGGAAGGTGTCCCAGGCGTCGGCCGGGACGTAGTCGACGGGGAAGCCGCCGCCGATGCTGATCCGGTCCGCCCGCAGGCCCAGCGCCCGGGCCTTGAGGCAGCGGTCGACGAGCTCGCCGGCGAGGTCGGCGCGTTCCTGGATCTCGTAGCCGGAGAGGTGGAAGCTGAATCCCTCCATCCGGACGGCGTCGCCGGCGTCGGCGCACCGCTGTAGTGCCTCGTGCAGTTGGGCGTCGTCGAGGCCGAAGCGGCTGCGGCGCTGGGAGGGTGGGTGGCGGCGCAGGAGCACCCGCGCGGGCCGGTGGCCCGCGAGGGCGAGGAGCCGTTCCAGTTCGTCGGGGGCGTCGACGGCGATCAGCGCGCCCTGCCGGACGGCTACGTCCAGCAGCTGCCCGGACTTGGCGGGGCCGGTGATGACGAGGTCCTCGCCGCGCACCCCGTACCCCAGTGCCTCGCGCAGTTCGCCGAGGGAGGCGACGTCGACTCCGGCGCCCGCGGCGGCGCAGCGGTCGATGAACACCGCGGCCTTGTTGGCTTTCTTGGCGTAGTAGACGCGGCCTTCGACGCCGGCCTCGGTGAGGGCGGCGCGGAAGTCGGCCAGGTTGGCGTCGAAGCGTTCGGGCAGCAGGTAGTGGAAGGGGCCGCCGAGGCCGTGGGCGAGTTCGTGGAGCAGGCCGCTGGTGTGGAGGCGGTCGGCGAGCGGGTCGGGGTGTGCGGGCAGGGTCAGCGCCACAGGGCCACCTCGGTGCCGAGATCCTGGTCGGTGGCGAGCTGGGCGAAGCGGTGGCCGAGGGCGATGTCGGTGACGACGAGTCCGCTGTTGTAGGCGAAGATCCGCTGCTCGGGGGCGGTACGGGCCTTGGAGACGCCGGAGATGACGACGGGCAGCTCCAGGTCGACGGCGGGGAGGTTGCCGTCGGTGTCCGCCATGTCGGTGCCGGTGACGTGCATCTGGGCCTCGCTGGTCGCGATCACCCGGTCCGCGCGGTGGAGGGTGGAGGGCGCGAGGCCGTGGCCGACGAGTATCGACACCGTGCCCGGCCTCAGCCAGTCGGCCTCGACGGCGGCCGGGGTGTGGGCGCCGGCGGTGGCGACGATGACGTCGGCGTCGCGGGCCGCGGCCTTGAGGTCGGTGACCAGCTCGATCGCGCGGTCGGGGAAGTGGCGGGCGAGTTCGGCGCGGACGGCGGCGATGCCGTCGGGGTGGGTGCCGGACAGCAGCAGCCGTTCCAGCTTCGGCAGGGTGGTGAGCAGGAACGGCAACGCGAGGCGCCCCTGGGTGCCGGTGCCGATGACCAGCGCGGTCGAGGAGCCGGGGGCGGCGCACTCGCGGGCCAGCAGCGCGGAGACGGCCGGGGTGCGCAGCGAGCCGATGCGGGAGCAGTCCATCATCGCCACGGGCAGGCCGGTGACGTCGTCGTAGATGGTCAGCGTCGTGTAGTAGTGCTGGTTGTCGCGGCTCTCGTGCAGGCCATGCTTGTACGAGGTCTTGATCGCGACGACGTTGCGCACGCCGTCACGGCCGAGCATGGCGTAGGAGACGGAGTGGCCGTCGGCGGGTTTGACGGTGAGCTTGCGGGGGTTGTCGGACTCGCCGGCGGCCAGGGTGCGGTAGGCCTGTTCGACGGTGTCGACGACATCGGCGAGGGCGATGTCCAGGCCGGCGAGGTCGCTGGTGGACAGCACGCGCAAGGTGGTGTCGTCCCGGTTCATGACGGTGCCCTTTCGAGGTGGTGAGGCGGCGTCGGTGGGGGTGGTTCAGGCGGCCCAGGCGGTGAGGGCGGCCTGGCCGTAGCCGTGTTCGTCGTGCTCGGCGAGCGGGCGGGTGGGGCGGCCCTCGACGCGGACCGAGGCGCGCTTGAGCCAGCGGTCGGTGCCGTCGTAGCGGGCCTGGAAGGGGACGCGGCCGTGGACGACGAGGTCGTTGTCGACGACCAGGACGTCTCCGGGCTCAAGGCTCACCGCGACCGATACCCGGGCCAGCTCCTGGCCCAGACGTTCGTACGCCTGGCGCCACGCCGGGTCGGCCTTCTCCAGCGGGGTGTAGGCGGGGTCGTAGCGCATGGTCAGGCCTTCGGGCGAGTCGAAGAGCGTGGGCACCGGCGCGGGCCGGCCGCCGAACTTCCGGGCCTGCTCGTAGGCGTCGTCGGGAAGGATCGGTGCGACGGGCCGCCGCAGTTGCTCCAGGTCGGCCTGCGCGAGCTCGGTCAGGCGCACGCTGGCGGTGGTGGTGGCGATGCTGTCGTGGTTGCGCATGCAGCACAGCAGCAGCAGGTGCGCGCGCCCGGGGTGGAAGGCGTCCTCGGTGTGCGGGGTGAGCAGCACCGCGCTGGAGGCGCCGGTCTGCTCGCTCTCGTGGCCGGGCGAGGGAACGATGTTGTGCACGAAGCGGCCGTCCTGCTGGCCGTCCCAGGCGATCGGGGTGCCCATCAGGGCGGAGACGAGCAGCAGGGCGACGTCCCACACCGCACCGGCGTCGGCGACGGTCGACCAGTGGCCCGGGGTCGGGCCGAGCCCCGTGTCGTCGATGACCAGGCCGCGCAGGACGAACAGGCCGTCGGCGGTGTCGACCGGGCGCAGCTGACGGCGCAGCGGCTCGCTGAACCGGGCACACGCGAGGGGCAGGTCGGCCAGCAGGGCCGGGCTGGTCGCCGAGCCGTGGAAGGCCAGCAGTTCGGCGGCGGTGGTGGTGAGTTCCTCAGCGGCGGCGGTGTCGAGGCGGCGTACCGGGGCAGGGCAGGTGGGCACGGTGGGGCCTTCCGGGGACGGGAGAGGAAGTGCGGGGTGCGGGCAGGTGGCATCACCGCGCCGGTGCGGGACGGCGGCGGGAGCTTCGCGGGGGCGTGGTCCGGGACGGCTCGAACGGCCCGGAGGCAGGAACGTAACAACGACTTCGAAGTAAGGCAAGCCTTACTCGGCTGGATGTCTACATTTACGTAGTCTCAGTTTCGGGTGGCGGCGCACGTGCCGCGCGGAGTCAATTCGCCTGCTCAAGAGCCGCTTTGCGGGGTAGGGGGCGCAGGGTCCGGAGGGAGTTGCGCTCCGCCCGGCGGCTTGCATCCTGGCCGAAACTTAGGGTAGGTAAACCTAAGCAAATCGAGCGAGACCCGAAACGAGGATCGAACGTGGGCGTCACCAGACGACAGCTGCTGTGGGCCGGTGCCGGCATCGGGGCGGTCGGCGCACTCGCCGCCTGCGGCAGCGGCACGGGAGGATCCAAGGACACCGCCCCCTCCGGCGGGGCCTCCCAGCAGCCCCGCGCCGGAGGCACGTTGAAGGTCGGTGCGCTCGGCAAGGCCTCCGCCGTCACCCGCGACCCGCACGGCACCCAGGCCAACGAGAGCGACTACCTCATCATCAGCCTGGTCTACGACACGCTCGCGATACCCGGGGCCACGGCCAACACGGCCCCCCGCCTCGCCGCCTCCTGGAAGCCGTCGGACGACCTCAAGACCTGGCGCTTCACCCTCGCCGACGGCGCCACCTTCCACGACGGAACTCCTGTCACCGCCGACGACGTCGTCTGGTCGCTCAAGCGCCTGCGCAACACCCCCGCCGGCAAGAGCCGACTGCCGGGCATCCAGCCCGAGGGCATCACGGCCGAGGACGCCAGGACCGTCGTCCTGGTCTCCGACTACCCCAACGCCGACCTGCCGCTGCTCACCCGCCTGACCACCTTCGTCCTCAAGAAGGACACCAAGGACGACGCCATCGCCGGCGCCCCCGGCACCGGCCCGTTCAAGCTCGACTGGTACCGCGACGGCAACGCCCGCCTGGTGCGCAACGACCACTGGTACGGCGGCACGGTCCTCCTCGACGCCGTCGAGGTCCGCCTGTTCGAGAGCCCCCAGGCCATGGCCAACGCCCTGCTCGCCGGGCAGATCGACGTCGCCTCCAACGTCGGCGCCGTCGCCGCCCGAACCGCCGAGGCCCGCAAGGACGTCCAGATCGTGCGCCGTCCCAACGACATGGCGATGCCCATCGTCATGCGCACCGCCGACGGCCCGTTCGCCGACGCCCGGGTGCGCGAGGCCCTCAAGCTCGCCGTCGACCGCGACGCCATGGTCAAGCAGGTCCTCTCCGGCTACGGCAGCGTCGCCAACGACATCCTCGGCACCGGCGACCCCGCCTTCGCCAAGGACATCCCCCAGCGCACCCGCGACCTCGCCAAGGCCAAGCAACTGCTCGCCGACGCAGGGTTCGACACCGCCAAGACCTACGACCTGATCACCACCGAGGACATCGCCGGCCTCGCCGAGTCCGCGACCCTGTTCGCCACCCAGGCCCGCGAGGCCGGAGTGAAGATCAACGTCGTGAAGCAGGACTCCAAGGTCTTCTGGGACGACACCTGGCTCAAGGGCACCCTCTACACCACCTACTGGGGCACCAACGACTCCGTCGTCTTCTTCGCCTCCAAGACGATGCTCTCCGACGCCGGCCAGAACGAGTCCGGCTGGAACGAGCCCACCTTCGACGAGACCTACCGCAAGGCCATGGGCACCGTCGACGCCACCGAGCGCGGCAAGCTGCTGCACCAGCTCCAGGAGACCGAGTTCGCCAAGTCCGGCTACCTGCTGTGGGGCATGGCCGACGGCATCGACCTCGCCGGCGCGGCCGTCCGCGACCTGCCCAAGCTCCCCGGCTACGGCCGCGTCCAGCTCGAAAAGACCTGGCTGGCGCGTTGACCACCCTTCACCCCGCGGACGCGTCGGCGTCCCGAAGCCTCCCGGCCCGCATCCTCCCCGGTGCGGGCCGGGTCGCCCGGCAGGCCGTCCGACGCCTGGTGCTGCTCGTCGTCCTGCTCGCCGCGGTCTTCGCCGCCATCGAACTGCTGCCGGGCGACGCCGCCGGCGCGACCTCCGACCGGGGCGTCACCGCCGCGGACCTCGCCGCCCGCCGCACCGCCATGGGCCTCGACCGCCCGGTCGCCGAACGCTTCTGGGACTGGATGACCGGCCTGCCCACCGGCGACCTCGGCACCACCGCCCGCGGCCGGCACGTCACCGACGTCCTGGCCGGCCCCTTCCCCAACACCCTCCTGCTCGGCACCCTCGCCCTCGCGCTCAGCACCGCCGGCGCCCTCGCCCTCGGCGGCTGGGCCACTCTGCGCCCGGGCGGACGCACCGACCGCGCCGTCGACGCCCTGTCCACCGCCGCGTTCGCCCTGCCGGAGTTCGTCGTCTCCGTGGCCCTGCTCCTGCTGCTGTCCCAGTGGACCGGCTGGCTGCCCGCCGTCACCATCACCGGCCCGCACGGCAGACCCGAGTCGTGGACGATGATCGTCCTACCGCTGCTCTCCCTGGCCGTCCCCCAGATCGGCTGGAACACCCGTATCGTGCGCGGCGCCCTCGCCGACCAGGCCGCCCTGCCACACGTCCAGGCCGCGATCCTCGACGGCCTGCCTCGTCGGCGCATCCTCAGCCACCACATGCTCCCCGGCGTCCTGCCCGCCATCGCGGTCGGCATCGCCACCTCCGCGGGCATGCTGCTGGGCGGCACCGTCGTCGTCGAGACCCTCTTCAACTACCCCGGCATCGGCGCCGTCCTCGCCGGAGCCATCAGCGACCGCGACACCCCTCTCGTCGCCGGAGTCGTGGCCGCCGCCGGCGCCTCCATCAGCCTGCTTCTGCTCCTCGCCGACACCGTCCGCACCACCGCCCTCGGAGACGAGCGCCGATGACCGTCCCCACCAAGCCCGCAGCACCCGCGCCCACCCGACGGGCGCGGCGCGTGCTCCTGCCCGCCGTTCCGGCCCTGCTGCTCGTCGCCCTCGCCCTCGCCGGCCCACTCCTGGCCCCGCACCCGATCGACGCGCCGGTCGCCTTCCCCTACGCCGAAGCGGGCGGTGACGCACCACTGGGCGGAGACCAGCTCGGCCGCGACGTCCTCAGCCGCCTCCTGAGCGGCGGCGCACCCCTGATCGCCACCGCCCTGGCCATCGCCCTCATCGTCACCGCGGCCGCCACCGCCACCGGCATCATCGCCGCCCTGCGCCCGGCCCTCGGCCGGTGGATCGAACGCGCCGCCGACCTGACGATCCTGCTGCCCTCCGTCCTCGCCATCATGCTCATCGCGCTGGCCTGGCCCGCCGGCGGACGCCTGGCCGTCGCCGCGGCCGCCACCCTGCTCGGCATCCCCTACGCGGTACGGATCGTCTCCGCCGCGGCCGCACCCATCGCCACCACCGGCTACGTCGAAGCCGCCGCGGCAGGCGGCGAGAACCTGTGGCACCTCACCGTGCGCGAGGTCCTGCCCAACCTGCGCTCCACCGTCATCGCCCTGTTCGGCCTGCGCTTCGTCGAGGGCATCTACATCGTCTCCGTCGCCGCCTTCCTCCAGCTCGGACCCCAGCCCCCGGAAGCCGACTGGGCACTGATGATCCGCGAGAACGCCGCCGGCATCACCCTCAACCCCTGGGCCGTCGGCGCGCCCTGCCTGGCCATCGGCCTGCTCGCCATCAGCGTCAACCTCGCCGCCGAAGCCCTCGCCCCCGCCCGGCCCACCCCGGAGACCCCGCTGTGAGCACCCCCGCCCCTGCCGCCCACGCCACCGCACTGTCCATCACCCTGCACGGCGCGCACCTGCTCACCGACGCCGGCCTCACCCTCACCCCCGGCCGGATCACCGCCATCACCGGGCCCTCCGGCGCCGGAAAGACCACCCTCCTGCGCGCCCTCACCGGCGCCCTCCCGCCCGGCGCGCACGTCACCGCCGGACACCTCACCGTCCTCGGCCACGACATCCTCACCCTCCCACCCGAGGAACTGCGCCGCCTGCGCCGCCACCAGCTCGCCTTCGTGGGCCAGGACCCCGGCTCCGGACTCAACCCCCGCATGCGCGTTGCACACCTCATCACCGAAACCGCCGCCGACCGCCGCAGCACCTCCGTACCGGACCTGCTGCGCGCGGTCCACCTCCCGCTCGGCGAGGGAATCGAACGCCGCCGCCCGGCAGCCCTGTCTGGCGGACAGCAACGGCGCGTCGCCCTCGCCCGAGCCCTCGCCCGACGCCCGGCGATCCTCCTCCTCGACGAACCCACCGCCGGCCTCGACCCCGCCCTGCGCGACGACATCGCCGACCTCCTGCGCGACATCGCCACCACCGGCACCATCGCCATCGCCCTCACCAGCCACGACCCCGACTTCGTCGCCCGCTGCGCCGACGACGTCCTCGCCCTGCGGCCCGCCCGCCCCACCATCGCCCCGACCGCAGCTCCGGCCCCGGCCGGGCGTCGTCACACCGACACCCCCGCGACCGAGCCCGTCGTCGAGGTGACGGCGCTCCACGCCACCGTCGGCACGGGCCGCGACCGCCACCACGTCCTGACCGGCCTCGACCTCACACTGCGGCCCGGCACGCTCACCGGCATCACCGGCCCGTCCGGCTGCGGAAAGACCACCCTGCTGCGCACCCTCGCAGGCCTCCACCGGCCCGACGCCGGCAGCGTCACCCTCGGCGGTGGAGCTCTGGCCCCCTCCTACCGGCGCCGCGGCCGGGACCAGCGCCGCCGCATCCAGCTCGTCCCCCAGAACCCGCTCGGCGCCCTCAACCCCGCCCACACCGTCGGCGCCACCCTCGCCCGCCCGCTGCGCCTCCACTTCGCCCTGCCCGCCGACCGCTGCGCCGCGCGCGTCGCCGAACTGCTCACCGCGGTCGGCCTCACCCCCGACCACGCCGCCCGCTACCCCCACGAACTCTCCGGCGGGCAGCGCCAGCGCGTCTCAATCGCCCGGGCGCTGGCCGCCGAACCCGACGTCCTGCTCTGCGACGAGATCACTTCCGCCCTCGACGCCGACACCGCCGACGGCATCATGGACCTCCTGCGCGACATACGGGACAGCAGGGGCCTCGCCGTGGTCCTCGTCAGCCACGACCTTCCCCTGGTGTCCGCCCACGCCGACACCGTGCTGCCACTCGGGCTCTGCAAGCCGGCGTCGCCCACCGACCAGGACCCGGATCCGAGCCCGGTCCCGAACTGAACGCGGCCGTCGCGTCAGGGCCGGGCGGATGTCCGGTGGCCGGGGGCCGTGTCCGCCTCCCCGGCCACACCGGCGCTCCCGCCCACACCGGCGGTCCCGCCCACCGGAGCCCACGTCCGGCGGCCGCCTGCTGTCAGTACCCAACCATTCCCGGCCCCCTGGGGCTGCGCGGGTCGCTCGGCCGCACGGGCGGCGGCCGCGCACACCCGCCGGAGCAGGGAGTTCAGCTCGGCGCGCTGCCCTTTCGTCAAGGACGTCAGGAGATCCTCCTGCACCGCCGACGCGTCGCCGTGGAGCACCTCCAGAGCGGCCCGGCCGGGCGCGGTGATCGCCAGGACCTCCTGCCGCCCACCGACGTGGACGACCATCGACTGCAGCAGGCGTGCCGACAGCAGGTCGTCGAGCGCCTGATCCGCCTCCGGCCCGGGAGCGCTCACGCGGCTGGTGAGGTCGTGGCGGCCGTGCGGCCCCAGTTGGGCCAGCACCGACAGCAGCGTGTGGTGGACCGGGGTCAGCCCCCGCACGTCCAGCCGTGCCGCCAACAGCCGGTCGACCGCCCTGCCGGCCTCGGCGAGAAGGTAGACGGACTGCTCGAACGGACTCGACGACGCGTTCCGCCCGTCGTACACACCATGTCCCCATCATCGGAAAACTCGGCGCTCCGGGCGCCGAAGGGTAAGCCGAGGCTCACCATACCCACGCCTCCGACAGTTGGTCTACATTAATGTCGTCACACCGGTCATCGGCCGGTGATCTGCTCCGCGGCATACTCCACGTGCTCGTGCAGGCCGTAGGCGAGACCGGCGGCCAGCAGGGCGGAGAACACGATGACGGCGAGGAGCCCGACGGCGGCTGCGCGCGGTCCGCGGCCCCTCGGCGCGGCAGGCTCCGGTGCCAGCAGAGCCTCGACCCGGCGAGGAACCGGCCCCGTCCGCACGGAGAAGACCCCGCCCCCGTACTGCCCGGTGCCGACGGGGCCGGCCAGTGCGGCACGGGCGATGGCGGTCGCGGCCGTGCGCCGGTCGTCCACCGCCCGGGCCGCGGACTCGTCCGCCCACCGCTCCAACTGGAACTCCAGAGCGGCGCGCAGCCGCCCGATCGCCGGATGGACGGCGGCGGTCAGGTCGAGGATTCCCGACAGCAGGTGGTGCCGACCGCTCAGATGGGCTCGCTCGTGCGCGAACAGCACCGCTCGTTCCGATGGCCCCAGCGCCCTGAGCATGCCCTCCGTCACGACGACCCGGCCGGCGCGCCCGCGGTGACCGGGCAGGGCGAACGCCTCCGCCTCCGCACCCGGGACGACGAGGAGGTCGCCGTCCGCCACTGCGTCGCCGGTCAGCCTCCACGCGCGCGACAGCAGCGCCCGCTGGCGACGCGCCGCCAGCCAGACCCGGATCGCCTGCGCGGCGAGCACAGCCCCGGCCGCACAGGAGACCGGCACCACCGCCGGCCAGTGGGTGACGACCCGGCCCAGGCTCATGTGCTCCAGTCCCGCCAGGAACGGCACGTGGAAGAGGCCGGCCAACGCCGCGACGGTGCCGCCCGCGAGCACCGCCGCCGCCCCGGTGAGCGCGAAGGCCGCCCCGCGGGGCGGAAGAAGTCGGGCCAGACGGTGCGCCGCGGGCACCGCCGCCCAGGGGAGCACCAGAGCGAGCGCGACGACCACGAGGAACAGTGTCATGCTCCGCCTCCGGGATCCTCCTGGCCCGCTGCGGTCGAGGGGCGTTCGCTCTGGGCCTCCAGGATGAGACGCCGCAGAGCGTCCCCGTCATCGGCGGACAGCGAGGACACGAACCGCTTGAGCACGAGATCCCGCTGCGGCTCCTTCTCCAGCTCCCGGCGCATCCGGCCGGCGGCCAGGCCGGCGGCGTCCGAGACGGGCGCGTACGCGAAGGAACGCCCCGGCCGACTACGGGACAGGGTCCCGTTCTCGTGCAGGCGGGTGAGGATCGTCGCCACCGTCGTACGCGCGAGGTCCTGACGCAGGGCACCCTTGACCTGCTGGGCGGTCAGCGGCTCCCCGGCCGCCCACAGCACCGCCATCACATCCGCCACGAGCTCCCCGTGCGGGCGCCTGGCCTCCTGGCCGTCCCTCGCCATCTCTCTCCCTGTTCCCCTGCCGCCCAACAGGCACATCCCGGACGCCCCCGCCTGGCGTAGGCGAGAAAAGGGACGGTCTGCATAAGTTAGGCGTGCCTCATCTCACTTTACGGGACCGTGTTGGCAGACCGACGAGGCCCGCAGGAGGTGGTGGCTGAGAAGGTGCGGCCGCCGGCGTGGGCGTGCGACCTCCTCGGAGCCGAGTGAGTCTTCGGGCCGGCGATCGGGCCCGCCGCGCTACGCCGCAGGCCCGGTCTCCGATCTGTACCGTCCAAGCGCTCGGCGAGGGCCCTGCCGTGCAGACTGGCACGGTGGAGCGCTCCGCGCGCACTCTGTCCGCGTTCCAGCTGATCCGGTGAAGGCCTCGACGACCTTGTGGTCGAAGGTGCCCGTGCGGCGGCTGCTGCGCGGCATGCTCGACGTCGCCCGCCGGCCGTCAGCCCGAGGACGGCGCAGTCCCGACCGGACCGCCCTGCCGGGCGGCGGGCAGTGCGCTCCCGATCAGGGTCCCCAAGTCGATGGCATCGGGTTCGTAGAGCCAGGCGATCAGCCCCCCGAGCGCGAGCGCGACCAGCCACTGCGCGCTCGTGCGCGCTTCCTCCTCGCCCAGCGGCTGCGCCGCCGCGAGGTCGTCCGCCGTGCTGGCGAGGCTGTGGGCGAGCCGCTTGGCCATCCGGGCGTGTGCAGGGTGGGAGGGCACGGTGGCTTCGCACATGAGCACGATCTCCGCAGCGGCCTGCCAGCGGGGACGGTCCAGCAGCACCCGGAGCCGGCCGTAGGGATCCGGTTCGTCCTCCACGGGGGCGATCAGGTCCGCGAGGACCAGGTCCAGGAGTGCGCGCTTGGTGGGGGCGACGTGCACGAGCGCGGCCTTGGTGAGTCCGGCCTCCTCCGCGACGGCCTGCATGGAGGTGTCGTGGTAGCCGTGGCGCGCGTACAGGCGCGCCGCGGCCTCGACGGCCCGTGCGCGTGAGGTCCGCTCCGGCGGCGTGTCTGCGTTCGCGGTGTCCGCCGGCCGAGGTGCGGGCCACGGCAGGGCGGGCGCGGGCGGAAGCCCGTTCGCCTTCATCTCCTCTTCGTGGGTGGCGAGTTGGGCGGGGATGTCGATGAGGCCGGGGAAGTAGAGCGAGAGGATCTGCAGGCCGTCCCACGCGGCGCCGAGTTGCTGGACGGCCAGCCTGGCCGAGCGTTCGTCGCCCCCGGAGCCGCTGAGCATCTGCACGCCCAGGCGGGTGCCGACCCGTTGGCGCGTGCGCATGAGGTCGTGGCCGGGGTGCTCGGGGCTGGTCGCCTCGCCGAGCAGCGCGGTGAACAGGGGGATCCAGCCGCGCGCGTCGGCGTTGCGTCGCGCCGTCTCGGCCGCGGAGGGGGACGTGCCCGCGGCGTCCGCGCCGGCCGCGATCCAGTCGCGGTGCTCGCGGTCGAGGCGGTCGACGAGGGCGGTGAGGATCTCCTGCTTCGTGGCGAAGTGGCGCAGCAGCGCCGGGTGGGAGATCCCCGAGGCCGCGGCGATGTCGCGCAGCGACGTGGCCCGGTAGCCGGAGCTGATGAACAGCTCGTGGGAGGCGTCGAGGACGCGTTCGACGCGCTCTCGTCCGGTCCGGTAACTGCCCCGTTTCATTGCCATCGCTCCAGTATCGCCGCTGTGTTAACCTTCCCAAAACTTACCACCTCGCTGGTAACTTTTCGTTTCACCGGGACGAACGAAGGAGTGCGACATGGCCGGCCTGCGCAAGGACTTCCTCTGGGGTGCCTCCACCTCCCCGCACCAGGTGGAGGGCAACAACCTCAACTCGGACTGGTGGGCACTGGAGACCGCCCCCGCCTCCCCGTTCCCGGACCGCAGCGGCGACGCGGTCGACAGCTACCACCGCTACGGCGAGGACATGGCCCTGCTGGCCGGGGCCGGGCTGAACGCCTACCGCTTCGGCTTCGAGTGGGCCCGGATCGAGCCGGCCGAAGGTCAGTTCTCGTACGCCGAGCGCGACCACTACCGGCGCATGGTCGACACGGCACTGCGGCTCGGTCTCAAGCCCGTGGTGACGCTGCAGCACTTCACCCTGCCGCGCTGGTTCGCGGAGTCCGGCGGCTGGCGCCGGCCGGACGCGGCGGACCGCTTCACCCGCTACATCGAGTTCATCGCCCCGGCGCTGCAGGACGTGGACTGGATCTGCACGATCAACGAGCCGAACATGCTCGCGGTGTTCGCGACCATCCAGGAGGCCCTCTTCAAGGTGGCGGACAGCCAGGGCGCCGCCGCGACGGAACTCGCGACGGCGATGGCCCGGGTCGTCCCCGACCAGGCGCTCGGGGACACGCTCGCCCAGGTGCACCGCCGCGCCGTCGAGGTGGTGCGCGCGACCACGAACGCGAAGGCGGGCTGGACCGTCGCCCAGCAGGCGTTCACCCCCACCGAGGGCAACGAGGACGTCTTCGAGCGCGTCCACCACGAGTGGGAGGGCTTCTACCTCGACGTCGCCCGCGACGACGACTTCCTCGGCGTGCAGGCCTACACCAGCCAGCCGGTCGACGCGAACGGCCCCGTGCCGCACCCGCAGCACCCCGACAACTCCCTGACCGGGTGGGCGTACCGGCCCGACGCGCTGGGCACGGCGCTGCGCCGTGCGTGGGAGGAGAGCGGCGGCGTTCCCCTGCTGGTCACCGAGAACGGCATCGCCACCGACGACGACACCCGGCGGATCGCCTACACCACCGAGGCGCTCGGC
The DNA here is from genome assembly GCF_042884635.1 of Kitasatospora sp. NPDC058115. NCBI lineage: Bacteria > Bacillati > Actinomycetota > Actinomycetes > Kitasatosporales > Streptomycetaceae > Kitasatospora > Kitasatospora sp. NPDC058115. Next base: position 64,343 of record NZ_JBHVTL010000009.1, on the reverse strand, counting down.
CACCTGGAGAAGGCGGTCGAGGACGGCATCGACGTGCGCGGCTACCTGCACTGGTCGGCGCTCGACAACTACGAATGGGGCCGCTACGCGGCCACGTTCGGCCTGATCGCGGTGGACCGGGAGACCTTCGTGCGCACCCCGAAGCCCAGCCTGGCCTGGCTCGGGGCCTGCGCCCGCCGCAACGGCCTGCACTGACCCCGGCGACGGAACGGAGACCCCGGATGCCCAAGCACGCCGACCCCGGGCCCGCCCACGACCTCTCCACGACGGCCGCCGCCGCGCCGACCGACCCGCAGGCCGCGCAGCCCTCCCGCAAGGTGCCGCCGGCACTGCGGCGACTGTTCCGCACCGCCCCGTTCGCCGCCCCGATGGCCCCGATCGCCTACTCCGTCACGGTCTTCTACGTCGCCATCCAGGTCGAGCACATGGACCCGGACGCGAAGACCTCGAACCTCGCGCTCATCAACGCGCTCGCCGCCGTGGCCGCGATGCTCGCCCAGCCGATCGTGGGCGTGCTGTCGGACCGCACCCGCAGCCGCTACGGCGCGCGAAGACCCTGGATGCTCGCCGGCGCCTGCCTCGGCGCCACCGCTCTGCTCACCTGCGGACTCGCACCGAACGTGGCCGCGCTGACCGTGTGCGTCATGCTGGTGCAGTTCGGGTTCAACGCCTTCCAGGGACCCTTCTCCGCGCTGCTGCCCGACCGGGTCCCCGACCACCTGCGCGGCCGCTACTCCACCGGCGTCGGGCTGGGCATGCTGCTCGGCGCCGTCCTCGGCCCGGTCCTCGGCTCGCTGTTCACCGACGACATCCCGCTCGGCTACGCGGTCACCGCCGGTGCCACGCTCCTCGTGATCGTGCTCTTCGTGGTCCTCGTACCCGACCGCGACAACCGCGGTGAACCGCGCCGGCCGTTCTCGCCGCGCGCCTTCCTCGCCGCCTTCTGGGTCAACCCGGTGCGCAACCCCGACTTCTTCTGGGGCTTCGCGGGACGCTTCCTGCTGTTCGGCGGCTACGCGATGCTGAACACCTACCAGCTCTACCTGGCCCAGGACTACGTCGGCCTGACCCTGGAGGAGGCGACACGCACCGTGCCGCTGCTCAGCCTGGTCGCCCTGCCCGGGATCCTGGTGGCGACCACGGTCGCCGGACCGCTGTCCGACCGCCTCGGGCGACGCAAGCCGGTCGTGCTCGTCTCGGGACTGGTCATCTCCGCCGGCGCCGCGATTCCACTCGCCCTGCCCTCGGTCCCCGGACTCGCGCTGTCCAGCTTCGTCGTCGCGTCGGGCTTCGGCGCGTTCGCCGCCGTCGACCAGGCCCTGATGAGCTCCGTGCTGCCCGACCCGGACGACTTCGGCAAGGACCTCGGGGTCCTCAACCTCGCCGCCACCCTGCCCAACACCATCGCGCCCGTAGCGGCCGCGGGCATCGTGCACACCTTCGGCGGCTACGCCGCGCTCTACCCGGTCGTCGGAGTGGTCGGGTTCCTCGGCGCCCTCGCCGTCCTCCCCATCCGCAGCGTTCGCTGACCCGGATCCTCCCCCCTTCGCACCCGCACCTCCACCCTCACCCCATCCACCGAAAGGAGCGGCGATGCTCGCCTCCCCGCTCGTCACGGCGCTGCTGGAGCGCCTCACCCTCGAACAGAAGGTGCGCCTGCTCACCGGCGCCTCCCTGTGGACGCTGCACGACGAACCCGCCGTCGGCCTGCGCCCCATCGTCGTCTCCGACGGCCCCACCGGAGTGCGCGGCGCGGCCCTGGACGACCGCGACCCCTCGGCGAGCCTGCCGTCCGCCGGCTGCGTCTGCGCCACCTGGGACCTGGATCAGGTCCGCCGGCTCGGCGCCCTGATCGCGGCCGAGGCCCGCGCCAAGGGCGTCGACGTCGTGCTCGGCCCCACCGTCAACCTGCACCGCTCGCCGCGCGGCGGCCGCCACTTCGAGGCCTACAGCGAGGACCCCCACCTCACCGGCGAGTTCGGCGCCGCCTACGTCACCGCCGTGCAGGCACACGGCGTGGCGACCACGGCCAAGCACTACGTCGCCAACGACTCCGAGACCGACCGCTTCACCGTCGACGCCCGGATCGACGAGCGGACCCTGCGCGAGGTCTACCTGGCCCCCTTCGAGCGGATGGTGAAGGAGGGCGCCTGGCTGGTGATGTCCGCCTACAACTCCGTCAACGGCACCACCATGACCGCCAACCCGCTGCTGCGCGACCCGCTGAAGGACGAGTGGGGCTTCGACGGCGTCGTCGTCTCCGACTGGATGGCGGTGCGCGACACCGAGCCGTCCGCCACCTCCGGCCAGGACCTGGCCATGCCCGGCCCGGACGGGGCGTGGGGCGACGCGCTCGTCGAGGCCGTCAAGGCCGGACGCGTCCCCGAGGACGCGATCGACGAGAAGGTCGCCCGGCTGCTGCTGCTCGCCTCGCGCGTCGGCGCCCTGGAGAGCGGTCCGGCGACCGTCCCGGTCGAGCCCTGGGACGACACCGCGATCGCAGGCCTGCTGCGCGAGGCCGCCGCGGACGGCATGGTCCTGGCCCGCAACAACGGGACCCTGCCCGTCCCGCCCCGGGAAGGACTGATCGTCGGCGTGATCGGGCAGCACGCGCTGCGTGCCCGCGCCCAGGGCGGCGGATCGGCGTCCGTGTTCCCGCGCCGCGTCGTCACGCCGCTCGACGGTCTGCGCGAGGCCTACGGCGCGGACGCCATCGGCTTCGCCCCCGGCCTGCCCCCGGTCGACGAACTGCACCCGTTGGCGGGCGGCACGGTTCATGACCCGCTGACGGGCGCCCAGGGCGTCCGCGTCCGCTACCTCGACGAGGACGGCGAGACGTTCAGCGAGGAGGTCATCCCCTCCGGGAGCTTCTCCTCGTTCGGCGACGCGCGGCTGGCCCGGGCCGCCCGCATCGAACTGACCACCCGCTTCACCCCGGACCGCGACGGCCGCCACGACCTCGGCTTCGCGGGACTGGGCGGCTTCACCTTCGAGGTCGACGGCGTCGCCGCCGGCGCCGGCTCGCTCGGGGTCCCCGAGGGCGGCGACTTCATGGCCGCCCTCCTCAACCCTCCGTCGCGCGTGGCCTCCCACGACCTCAGCCGCGGCCGGACCGTGGAGCTGCGCCTGACCTACACCCCGGAGCTCCTCGGCGTCCCCTTCGCCAGCGTCAAGCTCGGCTTCAAGGACCTCTTCGGCGACCCGGAGCAGGAGTTCCGGCGTGCCGTCGAGCTGGCGGCCGCGAGCGATGTCGCCGTCGTGGTCGTCGGCACCACCGAGGCCATCGAGTCCGAAGGCTTCGACCGCCCGGGCCTCGCCCTCCCCGACGGGCAGGACGAGCTCGTGCGCCGCGTCGCCGAGGTCAACCCCCGCACCGTCGTGGTCGTCAACTCCGGTGCCCCGGTGCTGATGCCCTGGCTCGACGAGGCCGCCGCCGTCGTCCTGGCCTGGTTCCCCGGCCAGGAGTTCGGCGCGGCCCTCGCCGACGTCCTGACCGGCGCCCGCGAGCCGGGCGGCCGCCTGCCCACCACCTGGCCCACCCGCGAGGAGGACGTCCCGGTCTGGGAGGTCACGCCCGACAACGGCCGGCTCGCCTACACCGAAGGCCTCCACCTCGGCTACCGCGCCTGGCTCAAGCGCGAGGCCGACGGCGGCAACCCGCCCGCGCTGCCCTTCGGGTCCGGCCTCGGCTACACCACCTGGCAGATCGGCGCACCGACCCTCACCACCGAGGGCGACCGCGTCGTCGTCCTGGCCGAGGTCACCAACACCGGTGCCCGGCACGGCAAGCAGGTCCTTCAGGCCTACCTGTCCCGTCCGGGCTCGACCGTCGAGCGGCCCGTCGCCTGGCTGGCCGGGTTCACCACCGTGCGGGCGGACGCCGGCGAGCGGGTGCGGGCGCGGATCGCGATCGCCCCGCGGGCGTTCCAGCACTGGGACACCGAGGCGCACGCCTGGGTGACCGAACCCGGCGCCTTCACGCTCCGGATCGCGACCTCTGTCGCCGACCCCGGCCACAGCGTGCCCGTCGACCCGGCCGCCCGGGGCTGACACCCACCACCGACCCCTCGTCCCGCCCTCGTCCCGCCCCCGTCCCGTCGTGCCCGGGGGCGGGACGAGGCACCACCACCGCTGCGGGACCGGAACCCGACGCCGGTCCCGCAGCAACCCTGCTGACTGACCAGGAGTTCCCCATGACGACGTCCCCGGAGACGGCGCTGCTCCGCCTCCTCCCCGTTCCCCGCACGGCCGCCCCGGGCGAGCGCGGCTTCCCCCTCCGCGCGGGCACCCCCGTCGTGGTCGCCGACGCCGAGCTGCTGACGAGCGCCGCCCTCTTCGCAGAGCGCCTCGCGGCGGAGACCGGGCTGGTGCTCGGCCGGGTCGAGGCCGGTGCTCCGCGGCCCGGCGCGATCAGCGCCCGCGTGGATCCCGCCGACCCGGCGATCGCCGCGATCCCCGTGGCGCGCGGCGTATCCGCGTCCGGGGACGACCTCGGCGCGGAACGCCACGCCCTCACCGTGGACGGCGACGGCATCCGCGTCGTGGGCGCGTCCGCGGCCGGCGTGCACCGCGCGCTGACCACCTTGGTCGCGCTCGCCGAACAGCTCCCGGCCGACCCGGCGGGCATCGGGCTGCCCGCCCTGGCCCTCGCCGACGGCCCGGCCCTCGCCTGGCGCGGTCTCTCACTGGACGTGGCCCGCGCCAGGTTCTCGGTCGCCGAGGTGTGCCGGGTGATCGACCTGCTCGACCGCTACAAGCTCAACGTGCTGCACCTGCACCTGACCGACGACCAGGCCTGGCGCCTGGAGATCGGCTCCCGGCCGGAGCTCACGCACGGCCAGGAGCCCGGCGCCTTCTTCACGCAGGCGCAGTACCGCGAGGTCGTCGCCCACGCAGCCGCGCGCCACATCACCGTGGTGCCCGAGATCGACATGCCCGGCCACAGCACCGCCGCGATCGCCGCCTGCCCGGAGCTGAGCTCGGCGGAAGCGACGGCCCTGCCGGGCTCGACCGAGGAGATGTGGGCCAGGCTCGTCGCGGGCGAGCTCCGGCCGCTGTGGCTGGAGCCCGGACGCCCGGAGGTGTGGCGGTTCGTCGAGGAGGTGATCGCCGAGCTCGCGGCGCTCACGCCCGGGCGTTTCCTCCACATCGGCGGGGACGAGGCCTTCGGCATGCCGGTGGCGGACCACCGGGCGTTCGTGACCCGTGCACGCGCACTGGTCCGCGCCCACGGCAAGGAGCCGATCGGCTGGCAGGAGTCGATCCGGGTGGCGGCCGCTCCCGGCGAGCTCGTCCAGCTCTGGATCGACGAGGAGCTGGCCCCCGACCCGGCGCACCCGTTCCTGACCGTGCTCCCGCCGCAGCTGGCGGACATGCTCCTGTCGTCCTCCCGCGAGGCCACCGAGGACACCGCCCTGATGGCCGAGCAGCAGGCGCGGGTCCTGGTCTCCTCCGGCGGACGCGCCTACCTCGACCGCCCCTACGCGGAGGCCGTCACCGGCGAGGCCGAGGAGCGCCGCGCCCGCCTCGGCCACCCGCTCTACCCGCCGGTGACGCTGCGCGACGTCTGCACCGCGCCGATCGCGGGCCTGGACGCCGAGACCGCCTTCGAGGTCGCGGGCTTCGAGGCGGTGGTCTGGTGCGAGTCCGTGAACGACGCCGACGACCTGTTCTTCCTGCTGCTCCCTCGCCTTCCCGCCCTCGCCGCCCGCGCCTGGTCCCCGGGCCCCGCCCCCAGCTGGGACGACCTGCGCACCCGCCTCGCCGCCCAGGCCCCCGCCTGGCGCCGCCACGGGCTCACCTGGTTCCCGGCACCGTCGGTCGACTGGACCTAGCGACCGGGCCGACCGGCCGTCACTGGACCGCGATCCGGTCAAGTCTCCGCCATGGAACGGGTCTTCGCACGTACACCGGCCGCCCCGCTGCCGCTGCCGGTCGGACAGGAGGTCGCCGTTGCGGCACGGGGCGCCCGCAGCGGTGGACTCATGGATCGCCCGCCTGCTCATCGCGGGCCTGCCACGGGTCCTCGTACGCCACCGTCGCGGCGGCGTTCCTCGCCGACGGCGGACTGCGCCATGCGGGGGAGACGTTTCCCGATGAGTCCGGTCGAGCGGCGGCCCCATGGCTGCTTGAGCAAGGTGACCGCCTTCCGGCGGCGCTGACTCGCCGGCGGGCGGACGGCGTGGCACAGACGACCGGCCGTACGGCTCCCGAGGCCAGGCGCACGGGGCCCGGTGGCTCCGGCCGGAAGGCCGGCCGGTGCCACCGGGCAGGGGTGTGAGGGGGTCAGTACGCGGGGAGTGGCGGCGGATCGTCTGCGGCACGTCGACCGGGCCCGGAGGCGGCCGGCCGTTCCGGCCCGTCCGACCCGACGGCCGGACCGCCCGGGCGGTGGTCAGCGCAGGCGGGGGGCGGCGGTGCGGGCGATCTCGGTGAGGGCCTGGTAGGCGGTGGCGGTCTGGTCCGGGGTGAGGGCCTGGTCGGTCTGGGCCTTCAGCTCGCAGTCGAGGTTGCTGTCCCGGACGGTGAGCCGCAGGTCGGCGTGCCAGGGGACGCTGTCCGGGGCCCGGTACCGGAACGCCTGCCGCCCGAGGTCGGGGACGTCGGTGACGCCGCCCACCGCGTCCTTGGCGGCGGTCTCGCGCGCGTACTTGTGCATCTCGATCGCCTTGGCCACGCCCGACCAGGCGCTGCAGTGCACGACCGCGCGCGCGAACACCCCGGTGCCGCCCAGGTACTGCCGGCACTGGGCGCCGCTGGAGACCTTGGGGTCGGCGCCCGTGACGGTGTTCTCCGGGGCGTTGCTCAACGGGCCGAGCACGGGGGTCAACGGGGAGAAGTCCACGACGCCGCACACGTCCCGGGGCGGCCGGTAGTCCCCCGGGCCGTCGGTGGTCTCCGGGGGCGGGGCCGGGGGCGCCGCGGTCGGTGCGGAGCCGCCGTCGCAGCCGGCCGTGCCGAGCAGTGCGAGGGCCAGTACCCCGAGTGCGAGGATCGAGCAACGGCCGTGGCCGACACGCAACATGATGCTCCGTCTAATAGTCCGGAACTGCCCATGTCAGGCTAGCCCACCCTCCCCGCGCGGCGTCCGGACTTTTCCGGGACCCGTGCCCTCGGCCCCCGTACCGGTGCCCGGCGTGCGCCGCGCGCCGGCCGGGCCGCTCCGGGTGCGCCCGCCCGGCAGTCGGTGCGGGCGAAGGCGATCACGATGGCGTCGTGACCGTGCTGGGTGACGGGGCACCAGCCGGTGCCGGTGCGGCCTTCGGGGCGGGTGACCTGGCAGGTGTTCCGGTCGGCGCGGAACGCGGCCCGCAGGAACTCCGGAGCCGCGGTGGCTCATGCGGCGGAACCGCTGAGGCCAGGAGTCGGTCAGGACTCTTGACAGCCCGGTGGCCCGGACCACCAGTATTGGTCCAGGCCAGAGTGCTTCAGGTCGCCGAAGTCCCCCACCTTCGAAGGGAGCGCGGTCCATGCCCGGACCCGTTCGCGTACCACTCCGAGCCCTGGTCGCCGCCGCCGTCACCGCCACCGCCATCGGCGGCGTGGTGCTCGCCGGTGCCGGCACCGTCACTGCCCGCGCGGCGGGCAGCCCATTGCCCGCCCAGGCCTTCACCCCGTACGCCGAGGCCCGGGCCGCCGCCACCGCCTCCTCCCTGTCGGCCTCCGCGTCGCCCTCCGCGTCGAGTGTGCCCGCCATCCTGGTGCAGCTCAGCCCGTCCTCGGGCACGGTCACCGCCGGCTCGTCGACCACCGCGACCGTGAGCACGGCCATCATCAACAACGGCTCGAACACGTCCATCGCGATGACGGTCAGCGGCGTTCCTGCGGGGGTCACCGCCGCGGTCAGCCCGTCCTCGGTCAGCGGGGGCTCCAGCGCCGCCCTGTCGGTGTCGACCGTGTCCACGGTCGTCCCCGGCACCTACCCGCTGACGGTCAAGGGCACGTTGACCGGCACCTCGGCGACGTCCTCCGCGACCTACACGCTCACCGTGACCGGCACCGCCCCGGCGTGCTCCACCGACCCCTGGGTCGGCACGCAGGTCTACACCGGCGGCACCACCGTCGCGTGGAAGGGCCACCGGTGGAGCGCCAAGTGGTGGACGCTGGGTGAGGAGCCCGGCACCACCGGCGAGTGGGGCGTCTGGCAGGACCTCGGTCCCTGCTGATCGGCAGGCATCGCCGGGCCGTGCATCGGGCGGCTACCCGCCCGTGCCGGGGCCGTCGGCGGGGCCGCACCGGCACGGTGTGTCACCGTCGTGCGCGGCGTTCCCCGCACGTGAGCCGCGCGGCACGATCGGCCGCGCGGCGGGTGTCGGTGGTCAGAGTTTGAACATCGCGGTGTACGGGTGGGTGATGCGTTCCTGTCGCGACCCGAAGTCGACGAGGACCGCGGCGTCGGTGTCTCCTTCGGTATCGATGACCCGGCCGAGGCCGAACGCGTCATGGGTGACCCGGTCACCGACGGCGAAGTGCTTGGGCGGTGCCTTCACGCGCGGTTTGAAGGGGCTGGTGGGCAGAGGGCGGCGACCTGCTGCAAATTTCGTCATTGCGGCCAGTATGCGCCTGGAAGTGCGGGAGTGGGGCCCTCCGGGTGCAGGAATTCGGCTCCGGCCGAAAATGCCGCACGCCGCGCCCGAGTGGCCGGCGGCGGTGCGCGGGGCATGCCGCGCCGGGAATCCCGGGGCGCCGGCGGCCCCGGCCGGGGCCCCGCCGCACGGCCAAGGGTCCTGCCCCGCAGGCGTGTTCACGGTTCCCCGGGCTCGGGGTGGCCGTTCGGCGGGACGGTGCCCGCGAAACCGGCGACGGAGCATCCCGCCGCAGCGGGTGGGGGCCTGCTACAGTCGACTCAGTTGCAGTTGTGGTTCCCATGAACTTTGTGTGCGCCTGCTGATGTGTTGCAGGCGCATTTTTTGTTCCCCGGTCTTTCCCGGTGGGCGCTCCATGCGGTGACTCGAAGCCCGCGCTGTGCGTGCTTCGGACAGTCCCTTGAAGGAGATTTTGATGGCTAATGGCACCGTGAAGTGGTTCAACTCGGAGAAGGGCTTCGGCTTCATCGAGCAGGAGGGTGGCGGCCCGGACGTCTTCGCCCACTACTCGAACATCAACGCCAACGGCTTCCGTGAGCTGCTTGAGGGCCAGAAGGTCGAGTTCGACGTCACGCAGGGCCAGAAGGGCCCGCAGGCCGAGAACATTCGCCCGCTGTAGTTCTTCTGCCACGGCACCCGCCCAGGCAGCGAGGGGCCCGCACCGTGCACATGCCCGGTGCGGGCCCCTCGGCCATTGCGCCACGGCGCACCCCCCGGCCGTTCGGACTCCTGGCTCCGCCGACGGCGGCTGTTCCCACCCGGGACGCACGGCGCCGCGCCCCTGATCGATGCCCCGCCGCGACGGCCCGCGGTTCGAGGCTCTCCGCTTCCGCCCGGCGGTGAGCACCGACGTCGGCGACGCGCCGCACCGGTTCCGTCGCCCGCGTCCTGTTCGTCACACTTCCGGCCCGTTCCCTTGCGGTCTCCGCCCGGCGTCCCGCGCCGCGGGGTCTTCCTCGTGACGTGTCGCCCCGAGGAAGGTCCTCCGCATGGCCCGCACCAGTCGCTCCTCGCACCACGACGCCGACGTCCGTTCCAGCACCGGCCGGCCCGCCGCAGGCCGACGGTCCTCCGGCCGGAGCGCTCCTCGGCGGTCCTCCGCGCAGGGGGAGTTCGCGATGCCGGTGAGCACCACCCCGGCGTTGCCGGCCGTCGGGTCCTTCGACGAGCTGGACCTGCCGAAGGCGCTGCTGTCGGTGCTGACCCGCCAGGGCGTCACCGCGCCGTTCCCGATCCAGGCCGCGACGCTGCCGAACTCGCTGGCCGGCCGCGACCTCCTCGGGCGGGGCCGCACCGGCTCCGGCAAGACCATCGCGTTCGGCCTCGCCGTGCTGGCCCGCACGGCCGGGCAGCGGGCCGAGCCGCGCTGCCCGCTGGCCGTGGTGCTGGTCCCCACCCGTGAGCTCGCGCAGCAGGTCACCGAGGCGCTCACCCCCTACGCCCGCGCCGTGCGCCTGCGGATGGTCTCCGTGATGGGCGGGACGTCGATCAGCCGCCAGGCATGGATGCTGAACCGCGGGGCCGAGGTCGTGGTGGCCACTCCGGGCCGGCTCAAGGACCTGGTCCAGCGTGGCGACTGCCGACTGGACCGGGTCGGCATCACGGTGCTCGACGAGGCCGACCAGATGACCGACATGGGTTTCCTGCCGCAGGTCACCGAACTCCTCGACCAGGTCGCCGAGGGCGGCCAGACGATGCTGTTCTCCGCCACCCTGGACCGCAACGTCGACCGCCTGGTGCGGCGCTTCCTCAGGGACCCGGTCACGCACTCGGTGGACCCGTCCGCGGGCGCGGTCAGCACCATGGAGCACCACGTGCTGCACGTCCAGAACTCCGACAAGAGCGCCACGATCGCCCACATCGCGTCCCGCGACGGCAGGGTGATCATGTTCACCGACACCAAGCACGGGGCGGACCGCCTGGTGGAGGACCTGCTCGCGAACGGAGTGAAGGCCGCGGCCCTGCACGGCGAGAAGTCCCAGCAGCAGCGCACCCGCACCCTGGAGCAGTTCCGCACCGGCGAGGTGACCGCGCTGATCGCGACCAACGTCGCCGCCCGGGGCATCCACGTCGACGGGCTCGACCTCGTCGTCAACGTGGACCCGCCGGTCGACCACAAGGACTACCTCCACCGGGGCGGGCGCACCGCCCGGGCGGGGGAGTCCGGCACCGTCGTGACGCTGGTGCTGTCCAGTCAGCGCCGCACGACGGCCCGCATGATGACCACGGCCGGCATCACTGCCGTCAACACGAGGGTCAGCGCGGGCGGCGAGGACCTGGCCCGCATCACCGGGGCCCGCGTGCCCACCGGCGTTCCCACCGTGATCCCCAACCCCGTCGTCGAACGGCCGCGCCGCCACGGGTCCGCGAGCCGCCTCGGCCGTTCCGCCCGCGCCACCGCCGAAACCCGGGCCGCCGCCGGCCGCGGCGACCAGGGCTCCTCCGGCCGGCGCCGGCCGCCCAGGCGCGCCGCGCCCGCCGCGTAGCGGACGTACGGCCGTGGGGTGGGCGCTGCTGCCAGGTGACCCGGTCGCCCTCCGGCGAACGAGCCACCGCCCGAGTGCGCGGTGCGGAGGTGGTAGCCGGCGGACTGGGCCACGGGGTGCCCTCCCTGCCGGTGCGCGGCACCGGCCCCCTGTGCCCCGGCTGCCGGACAGCCCGTGGTCGGGCCACGCGTGCGACCTTCCGCGTGTCGGGCGACGTCGCCCGGTCCGGTGGGGACGGCGGATGCCCGCTGCCGACCGCACATCGCCGACGCCCGCCGCAGTCCGGCGGACAGCCGCCGGCCCTCACCTGCGGCTCCCCGCGCCGGGGGTGCCGGCCGGGGCGAGCCGGCCGGGGTGAGCCGGCAGGACTCGCGCGGGAACGGACGCAGCTGTCGGTGAGCGGGCGGGTCGGCCGTCGGCCTCCTCGCCGTGGGGTGCGAGGAGGCCTCGGCGGGGCCGGGGCGGGCGGCCGTCAGGGGCGTCCGGGAGCGGCCGGTTCCCGGTCCGGTCGCAGGCCCAGCCGTCGGGCATCGTGTTCGGGGCGGATGGTGATGATCGCGAGCGCTCCCGCCGTCGTCATCACGAGGGCGGCGAGGAGGAAGGCGGTGCGGTAGCCCGTGCCGGGATCGGGCGCGGTGTCGAGGAGGCGGCCGGTGAGGAAGGGGGCGAGGAGCCCGGGGAGGGTCCCGGTGGCGGCGACGATGCCGAACAGGGCGCCGCGCTGGGCGCTCGGGACGACCTCGGCGGTGGTCATGTAGTGCAGGGGGATGGCGAGGCCGACGCTGCCGAAGGCGAGCGCGATCAGGAGCAGCCGGGGTACGGCGGCGTCGGTGAGGGGGAAGGCCGCCATGGCGCAGCCGGCCACGCAGACCGCGATGCCCTGGGTGGCGCCGGTCGACCAACGGCTCGACACCCGGCGGGACTTGAGCGCGTCCATGAGCGGGGAGACGGTCAGCAGCAGGACGAGGCTGAAGGCGGAGACGGCGCTGATGGTGGTGGCGGCGGCGTTCGGGGTCATGCCGAGTTCGGTGCGCAGGTAGGCGGGGAGCCAGGCCTGGCTGAGGGAGAGCGCCCAGGCGGCGCCGAAGGCGCTGGAAATGCTGCCGAGCACGGTGCCGGTGGTGAGCAGCCGGCGGTAGGGCAGGTGGTGCGGGCCGGTTCCCGGCGTGCCGTCCGCAGGGGCGGCCCGGGCGTGGTCGAAGGGGCCGTCGTGGCCGACGCGCCACCAGAGCAGGCCCCAGAGCGCGCTGACGGCGGCGAGGGCGGCGAAGGCCGAGCGCCAGCCGTACCCGGTGATCAGCCAGGTGAGGACGGGGGCGGCGATGAGGGTGCCGAGGGCCGCGCCGCCGATCTGCAGGGCGGAGGGCAGGCCGCGGCGGTGCGGGGGGAACCACTTGTACAGCGCGTGCATGGACATGGAGGCGGCGGGCCCCTCGGCGGCGCCGAGCAGGGCGCGGCCGGCGATCAGCGCGGGCACGGTGGCGGAGAGGAGGACGGGCAGTTGGGCGACGGCCCACAACAGGGTCATGGCGAACAGGAGGATCCGGGTGGACAGCCGCGTGGAGAGGAAGCCGACGAGGAGGCCGGAGAGGCTGAAGAGCAGGGAGAAGGCGCTGGAGACCAGGCCGTAGGTGCTGTTGTCGATGGCGAGTTCGTCCATGATCGGGACGGCGGCGAGGCCCAGGACGGACTTGTCGGCGAAGTTGACGACCATGAAGGCGACGATCATGGCGGTGATCAGCCAGGCGCGGCGGCGGTCGTACGGGGGGTCCGGGACCGGGGTGCCGGTCCGGTCGAGCGGGGGCGCGAGGGGGCGGGGTGCCATGGGTGACTCCTGCGGGTGGGGGTGGGGCAGGGGGTCGTGACATCGGAGGAGGGCCCGGTGCGGTGCGGGGGTGGGGGCGCCGGAGGAGGCGGGACGGTCGCACCGCGGCGGCGGCGGCGGCGGCCCGGCCGCGGTCGTGCGGCGGGCCGCGGTGCCGCGGTGCGACCGCGGCCGGGACGGACGGCGGTCAGGCGTACGGGCCGCGCTCCCGGGCAGCGGGCGCGGTGCGGGTCGCCCGGTCGCCCGGTCGCCCGGTCGGCGGGGTCGGCGGGGTCGGTCAGACGAGGGCCTTGACGATGGCGTTCTTGTGGATCTCGGTGGTCCCGGTGACGATCCGGAACATCCGCAGGGTGCGGAAGATCTGCTCGACCTCGTGGCCGCGGGTCAGGCCGTCCTTGCCGTGGATCTGGACGGCCTGGTCCGCCACCCGGAAGCACGCCTCGGAGGTGAACAGCTTGCACATGTTGGCCTCCACCGCGATGTTCGCGCCGCTGTCGGCCCGGGCGGCGGTGGCCGTCACCATGGAGCGGGCCGCGTAGACGTCGGTGGCCATCTCGGCGATCTTGTGCTGGATGGCCTGGAGCCCGAGCAGCGGCCGGCCGAACGCGATCCGGCTCTTGGAATGGGCCACCGAGAGGTCCCAGGCGCGCCGGGCGGCGCCGATCAGCGAAGGGCAGTGGAGCAGCCGGTTGAGGGTGACCCGGCCGATGCCGATGCGCAGGCCCTCGCCGACCTCGCCGAGCAGGTTGGCGGCCGGGACGCGGCAGTCCTCCAGGAGCAGGTCGCCCTCCATCTGCTGGCCGGACATCGGGACCTCGCCGTCCAGGACCCGGCAGCCGGGGGTGTCGAGGTCGACCAGGAAGGCGCTGTAGGCCTCGTCGGTGCCGGCCATCCGGGCGACGACGATCGCGAAGTCGGCGAAGGGCGCGGCGGAGCTGAAGACCTTGTGCCCGTTGAGGAGGTAGCCGTCGCCGTCGGGGGTGGCGGTGGTGCTCATGCGCCGGACGTCGGAGCCGGCGTCCTGCTCGGTGAGGGAGAAGCAGCAGGCGCGTTCGCCGCGGATCACCGGCAGGAGGTAGCGCTCCAGCTGGTACTCGGTGGCGTACTTGACGATCGCGCCCACCCGCAGCGGCCCGCCCAGGTCGCCGAGGACGGAGTGCGACAGGGCGGCCCCGGAGGCGGTCAGCTCCTCCTTCAGGGCGCACAGCTCGGTGAAGGTCAGGCCCTGGCCGCCGAGTTCCGGCGGCAGGCTGATGCCGTAGAAGCCGAGTTCGGTGCTGCGCTTCCAGACGCGTTCGAGGGTGGCGCGGTCGAGCCTGCTCTCCGGGGTGATGCCGTGCTCGCGCTCGAAGGGGATCAGCTCGTCCGCGAGGTAGCCGCGCAGCCGCACGACCAGGTCCTGGAGGCGGGGGTTGTCGTCGTAGGAGGGGGTGAGGGTGTAGGGCATGGGGCGGTTCCTGTTCCTGGTGCTTTCCTGCTGCTGGTGCCGTCGCAGCAGGCGGGTCAGTGGACGCGGCGCTCGGCACCCGCCCAGTACGGCTCGCGGATCGCGCGGCGGTCGATCTTGCCGTTGGGGTTGTGCGGCAGGGCGGTGACGAAGTCGACGGAGCGGGGCTTCTTCATCCGGGCGAGGCGCTCGGAGCAGAACGCGATGAGCCGCTCCTCGGTGAGTTCGGCGCCGTCGCGCAGGACGACGACCGCCTTGACGGCCTCGCCCCACTGCTCGTCGGGGACGCCGACGACGGCGGCCTCGTGGACGTCCGGGTGCTGGTGGAGGACGGCCTCCACCTCCACCGCGTAGATGTTGAACCCGCCGGAGATGATCATGTCCTTGCGGCGGTCGACGATGAAGACGTAGCCGTCCGGCCGGCGACGGGCGAGGTCCCCGGTGAGGAACCAGCCGTCGCGGAAGGACTCGGCGGTCAGCGCGGGCTCGTTGTGGTAGCCCGGGACGACGTCGGGGCCGCGGACGGCGATCTCGCCGATCGCGCCGTCCGGCACCCGGGCACCGGTCTCGTCGACGATCCGCACGTCCGCCTCGGCGAGCGGGCGCCCGCAGGACAGCAGCAGTTCCTCGTCCTCGCCCTCGATCGCGCGCCGGTGGTCCTCGGTGGACAGGAACAGGACGCCGGAGGTGGTCTCCCCGCACCCGTATCCCTGGGAGAGCACGGGACCGAACAGCTCCCAGGCGGCGCGGATGCGGGCCGGGGACATCGGCGCGGCGCCGTAGATCAGCTGGCGCAGGCTGGAGAGGTCGTAGTCGCGGGCGTGGGGGAGTGCCAGCACCGTGTTGACCATGGTCGGTACGACGAAGGCGTGGGTGGCGCGCTCCCGCTGGACGGTTGCGAGGAACTCCTCGGCGTCCCAGCGCGGCAGGACGATCGCGCGGCCCCCGGCGAAGAAGACGCCCATCAGGGGCATGCCGGAGGCGTGGGTCACGGGGCCGGCGAGGATCTGGCTCTCTCCCGGGCCGATCCGGGTGTCCGCGTTCATCACCGACTTGCGCAGCAGGGCCAGCCGGTTGCCGTAGGTCTGGACCGCGGCCTTCAGCCGGCCGGTGGAGCCGGAGGTGAAGTGGAGCACGGCGGTGTCCCGCTCGTCGCACTCGACGTCGACGGCCTCGGGGGCGGTGTCGGCCAGCGTCTGCGGGTAGCCCGGGCCGAGCTCCCCGGGGCCGTCATAGCACACGACCGTCTTCACGTTCGTCCCGGGAAGCGCCGCGCGGACGGTGTCCAGGTGGCCGGCGTCGGTCAGCAGGACCCGGGCCTCGGACTCGCGCAGCAGGTGCGCCACCTCGGCCTCGCCCAGACGGGCGTTGACGGGGACGCGGGCCAGCCCCGCCTTGTACAGCGCCACTTCGGTGACGACCAGTTCGGCGCGGTTGGCCGCGAGCGTCGCGACCCGGTCGCCCCGGTCCAGCCCCATCCCGCGCAGCGCGGTCGCCAGCCGGTCGCTCCGGTCGTCGAGTTCCGCGTAGGTCAACCGGACCGGGCCGCAGACCAGCGCCTCCGCGTCCGGGTGATGGCCGGCCGTCCGGCGCACGTACCGCCCGAGGTTCATGGGCACCTCCACAGAGATTCCGAACACTTAGTTCGGAAAGTAGTTTGGTGTCCGGCAACCTAAGGGCAGCGCTAGGGTCAGGTCAACGGTCCGGAGCAGAAGGAAGACAACGTGGAAACGAAGCCCGCAGGAGACCGCCGCGTCCGCCGCACGCGCGCCGCGCTGCGCCGGGCCCTGGTGGAGCTCACCCTGGAGAAGGGGTTCCAGGCGATCACGGTCGAGGACATCACCGAGCGCGCGGACGTCGGCCGCGCCACCTTCTACGCGCACTGCCGCGACAAGGAGGACCTGCTCGTCGGCATCGTCCGCGACCTCGCCGAGGACCGCGAGCGCCTGCTGCCGGCGGTGCGCCAGGCGCACGCCCAGGGCTTCACCGGGCTGCCGGTGAAGTACATCTTCGAGCACGCCGAGCAGGAACGGCCGGTCTACCGGGTGATCCTGCGGGGGGAGGGCGACGGGCGGGCCCTGCGGGAGTTCACCGAGCTGATCCGCGCCCGCGCCGAGGCCGCGTTCCGCGACCGGGCCGCGCAGCTCGGGGCGACGCCGCGGATCCCGCTCGACCTCGTCGCGCGGGCCTGGACCGGCGAACTCGTCGGCCTGCTGTCCTGGTGGGTGGAGGGCGACACCGGCTACAGCGCCGCCGAGATCACCGCCCACCTGCGCGACCTGTCCGTCTACGGCCGGGTGTGGGCCACCGGACTGGCCCCCTCGGACGCCCCGGGAGCCCTGGACCTGACGCCGTAGCCGCCCGTCCGCGCCTCCCGATCCGGGCAGCTCTGGTCGATTTACCGAACACAATGTACGGTAACGGCCTCTGGAAGCCACGCCTGAGTGAGTGGAGCTGCCGCATGACCACCATGCCGCCCCTGTCCGACCTGACGTGGGCCCGCGGATTCACCGATCCGGCCTGGGCCCGCCGCCACACCACCTCGGGCCGGGAGACCGTTCCGAGCCGCGCCGTCTGGCGAGGCGGCGACGGCCCCCGGGACCTGCCCGCCGCCCCGCCCGGGGCCCTCGACGGCCTCTCCTTCACCGGCCCCGGCGGCCGCACGCTCGGCCTCGATCAGCTGCTCGCCGAGGCCGAGACCGACGCCCTGCTCGTCCTGCACCGGGGCAGGCTCGTCCACGAGCAGTACCTGCACGGCTGCCGGCCCCACGAGCCCCACTTCAACGCCTCCGCCGCCAAGTCCTACCTGGGCCTGCTCGCGGCCGCCCTCATCCACGAAGGACACCTCGACCGTGACGCCGAGGTGGTGACGTACGTCCCCGAACTCGCGGGCACCGCCTTCGGCGAGGCCACCGTCGACCACCTCCTCCACATGGGCACCCGGATGAGCTACGCCGGCCGCCGCTACGACAAGGCGCTGGAGGCCCAGCGCTACTTCGCCGTCCTGGCGCCGCAGTTGCGGCCCTTCGGCTACAGCGGGCCCGCCACCATCCGCGAGCACCTCGCGACGGCCCGGTCCACCGGCGCGCCCGGCGTCGAGTTCCGCTACGAGAACGGCAACGTCGAGGCCCTCGCCGAAGTCCTGCGCCGCGTCACCGGCGTCACCACCTCGGCGCACCTGTCCGACACGGTCTGGTCCCGGATCGGCGCGCAGGAGGACGCCTACTACAGCGTCGACGCCGAGGGGACGGAGGCCGCCTGCGGCGGGTTCAGCGCCACCGCGCGCGACGTCGCCAGGCTCGGCGAGATGATCCGTTGCGGCGGAGCCGTCGGCGACCGGCAGGTGATCCCCGAGGCCGTCGCCTCGACCATCGTCTCGGGCGTCCCCGACGGCTACCCCCGCCACGTCCGCTTCCCTGCCGCACCCGCCGCCGCGCCGGCCACCCTCTCGTACCACGACCTGTGGTGGATCCCCAACGACCCGTACGGCTCGTTCATGGCGAGCGGCATCCACGGCCAGCGGCTCTTCATCTGCCCCGCGCTGGACCTGGTCGTCGTCCACTACGCCTCGCAGATCGTCTCGCCCGCCGTCCCCCAGGTCCCCCTCGTCCAGGCCTTCCTGACGATCGGGAACCACCTGAACACCTAGGCCGGCCGCTCCTCTCCGTTCCCGCCGGTCAAGGCTCCGGGAACGTCGGAGCGTGCCCACGGGACATCTCGGCGGCGGTCGTGCGGAACCCTGGGGCCGTCGCGGCTCCCCGTCGCGGGCTTGCGCTACTGCAGCAGGAAGGCGTGGACGGCCTGGCGTCCGGCCGGGTTCTCGGCCCGGTTCTGCACCGAGTGGGCGGCCCCGGGGACGATCACTCTCCGCGGGTGGTGCGCGAACCCGGTGTACTCGTCCATCAGTTCGTAGGGTGTGGCGAGGTCGCGGTCGCCGCCGAGCAGCAGGACCGGCACGTCGGGCAGCCCGAGGTGGTCTGGCGGCGTCGGCGGGACCGGCCGGCGCGGCCAGTCGAGGCAGACCAGGAGGCTGCCGAGGCCGGTCGCGGTCCGCGGGTCGTAGGGCCAGGTCTGTTCGGGGGTGAGGTGCTCGCGGGTGTGCTCCAGTGCGGCGGCGCGGCCTTCGACGGGGGTGTCGGTGGTGCCCCAGGGGAAGTGCGAGTCGGCGCAGACGGTGGCGGAGTGCAGGCCCTGGCTGAGTTCCTCGGCCGTGGCCGTGTCGACCTCCCGGTGGACGAGGTCGAAGAAGTCCTGGAGCTGCGCGGGCCGCCCGGCGGCGGCCTCGTGCAGGATCTCCGGGACGCCGCCGTAGTCGGGGTCGACGAATTCGTAGCCGGTGAGCGCGCTGAGGATCCGGGCGCCGTTGCCGTAGCGGCGGACGGTGGCGGCGAGGTCGGCGGCCGGGTCGGTGGTGCAGCCGGTGGCGCGGCAGGCCGTGCGCAGGATCCGGGCGGTGGCGGGCAGTGCGGTCAGGTCGAGGGGGTCCATGCCCCGTCGTGGCGTCACCGAGTCGAGGACCAGCCGGGCCACGCGGGTGGGGTGCGCGAGTGCGTAGCGCTGGGCGGTGAAGGTGCCGTAGGAGACGCCGTCCAGGGTCAGGCGCCGGGCACCGAGGGCGCGGCGCAGCAGCTCGATGTCGGCGACGGTGTCGGCGGTGCTGTGGTGGCGGGCGTCGGGGCCGAGGGCGGCGGCGCAGTCGGTGACGGACTGCCGGCGCGGGACGGCGAGGTCGGAGGAGCCCATGTCCTCCTGGAGACCGGGGCACCGGAGAGCACCCTGGCCGGTGCCGCGCTGGTCGAACATCACCAGGCGGTAGTCCTTGAGGACGGGCTCCAGGCTGCCTGCCGTCCGCCTCATCGCCGGGACGCCGGGCTGGCCGGGGCCACCGGTGAGGAACAGCAGGTCGCCCCTGGGCGCCGTGGTGGTGCCGGTGACGGCCACCCGCAGGTCGAGGGTGCCGGGGGTGGCGCCGCTGTGGTCGAGGGGGACGGTGAGGGTCCCGCAGAGGAACTCGGGTGCCTCCGGGCAGGGCGCCTGTCCCGTGATCCCGCCGCCGGCCCCGGCCGCTTCGGCCGCTTCGGCCGCTTCGGCCGCTGCGGCCGGGGCGGCGAGGGCGGTGGCGGCGAGCACTGCGGCGGCACCGGCCAGAGCGGCGGCGCGGCCGCGCGTGCGTGTCATGTGCGTCCTCCCGGTCGCGCCGCGCTCCTGCCGACGCGGTCACGCAAGCAGCGTGCGCCCCGGGACACGTCGGCGCCCCGCGTCCACGACGGGACTCGCCCGGGAACCACCCGACCGAACCCGGCCGGTCCCGCAGGGGCGGGCGGGACCGCCCTGCCCGTGACCCCTGGCATGCCGCCATGCCCTCCGAGCAGGGCACCCGGGCCCCCTGCGGCAGCCGGCCGGACGGACGGTGGGCCTTGTTCGGGGGCGCGCTGCGGGATCGGTCGGCATGCCTGATCACGACGACTGGCGTCCACGGAAGTGCATGGGACGGGGTCCCGAGCCCGGGATGCGGCTCGGGGACAGGGGCCTCCGCGTGGTCGCCGGTGCGAGGCAGCAGCAGGGTGACCGCGGCGCCGACGGCTCCCTCGCCGGCCTGGCCCTGTCCCCGGACGACCCGCGGCTCTTGGGCGTGAACGGCGGGGGCCGGGGCTTCACCGTCGACCTCGCCGCCGACACCGTCACCGCGAGCTACGACATCACCCCGCACCGGTGGCTGCGGACCTTGTCGGTGAACACGGCGGGCACCCGGCTGTACACGCTCTCCCAGGACGCCTCGCTCCTCGCGATCGACACCGCGGCCAACGCCGTCGCCCCCGGCGAGGGCGTCGCGGGCCTGAGCGCCTCGGACGTGGAGCTGGGCCCGGACCGGCACACCTTCTACGCCGTGTCCGGCGCCGACCTGCGGATCATCGGCTTCTGAGCGTCCTCGGGCCGCGCGGGTCGCTCCTCATCGGGACACTCCGCGCGGCCCGCGCCGAGCGGCGAACCAGAACCCCAATGCCTTTTCCTCCCTCACGGTCGGCAGTATCGGGGACTGACAGCCCGCTTCGGCTCGCAGCGGCGGGCACGGCAGGCGTTGCCGCCTGAGGGAGTGTCCCCGCACCGCACAGCCTGGGCGGCCGGCACCCGCACAACACGCGACGGATGAGGAGGAGGGGGCCGTCGGCGTGCGCCGACGGCCCCCTTGCACTGCTCGCGGGGTACCGGTCACATGGCCGGGTCGGCCTGGTCGGCCCGGTCAGTGGTTGCGCTGCCGGCGCCTGCTGAAGCCGAGGGTGAGTGCGCCGAGGATCAGCAGCAGGCCGCTGATGCCGGTCACGGTGAGGGCGATGGTGCCGGTGCGGGCGAGGATGCCGGTCGGTCCGGTCGGTCCGGTCGGTCCGGTCGGTCCGGTCGGCTCGGGGACCGCGGGGCCGCCGGGTGCTGCGGGGGTGTTCTGCTCGACCTTCACCGTGGCGGTGGCCTCGGGGGAGGTGAGCGGGGTGGTGCCTGCCTTTCCGGTGGCGGTGGCGGTGTTGACGACCTTTCCGTGCTCGGCGTCCTGGGCGGTGACGGTGTGCGGCTTGGTGGTGCACGTCATCGACTCGCCCGGGGCGAGGCTGGTCCGCGGGCAGGTCACCTCGCCGGCGGTGGGGTCGTCGACCTTGATGTCGGTGACGGTGAGGGTGCCCTGGTTGGCGACGGTGAGCTTCCAGTCGATGCGGTCGCCGGTGTCGGTCCTTCCGCTCTTGTCGGTGTCGGTGACGTCGGCGGTCTTGGTGAGGCCGAGGACGCCCTGGCCGTCGGAGGGGATGGTCACGTCGGACGGCGGCGAGACCGGCGGTTCGCCGCGCGGCGGGGTGCCGGTGGCGGTGGCGGTGTTCTTCACCGTGCCCGCGTCCACGTCGGCCTGGGTGACGGTGTAGTCGGCGGTGCAGGTGACGGTGGCGCCCGGAGCCAGCGAGGCGGCGCCGCTCGGGCAGGTCACGGCGGAGAGCCTGCCGTGCCCGGTGAACCCGCCCTCCTTGATCGTGACGTCCTCCAGCGTCACGTTGCCGGTGTTGGTGACGGCGAAGGTGTAGGCGACCTTCTCACCGGCGACCAGTCGGCCGGGCTTCTCGGTCTGGGCCGACTTGACGAGGGCCACGGCCGGCTTGGGTGCCTGCGGCAGTTCCACCTCCGACGGCGGGGAGACCGGGGGTTCGCCGCGCGGCGGGGTGCCGGTGGCGGTGGCGGTGTTCTTCACCGTGCCGGCGTCCACGTCGGCCTGGGCGACGGTGTAGCCGGCGGTGCAGGTGACGGTGGTGCCGGGCGCGAGGGCGGCGGCCTCCTTGGGGCAGGTGATCGGGTCGAGCTTGCCGTGGCCGGTGAACCGGACCTCGTCGATCGTGACGTCCTTCAGCGTCACATTGCCGGTGTTGCGGACGGTGAAGCTGTAGGTGATCTTCTCGCCGGTGACGAGCTTGTCGTCCTGGGTGGTGGTGGCGGACTTGAGCAGGGTCAGGCCGGGCTGGTCGGTGGTGGTCGCCGTCGTGTCGGACGGCGGGGACACCGGCGGCTGCCCCTTGGGCGGGGTACCGGTGGCGGTCGCGGTGTTCTTCACCGAGCCCGCGTCCACGTCCGCCTGGGTGACGGTGTAGCCGGCGGTGCAGAGCACGGCGGCGCCGGGTGCCAGGGCGGCGGCCTCCTTCGGGCAGGTGACGGGGGAGACCTTGCCGCTGCCGGTGAACGCGGTCTCGTTGACCTTGACGTCCTTGAGGGTGACGTTCCCGGTGTTGGTGACGGCGAACGTGTAGGTGATCTGCTCACCGGCGACCAGGGTTCCGGTGGAGGAGGACTTCACCAGTGCCACGGCCGGCTGTTCCGGTGCCGGGAGGAGCGCGTCGGCCGGCGGGGAGACCGGGGGTTCGCCGCGCGGCGGGGTGCCGGTGCTGGTGGCGGTGTTCTTGATCGACCCGGCGTCGACGTCGGCCTGCGTCACGGTGTAGGTGGCGGTGCAGGCGACTGTGGCGCCCGGCACCAGCGATGCGGCCTCGGCGGGCGGGCAGGTGACCGCCGACAGCGTGCCGCTGCCGGTGAAGGCGGTCTCGGTGACCTTCACGTCCTTCAGTGTGAGGTTGCCGGTGTTGGTGACGGTGAAGTCGTAGCGGACGGTCTCGCCGACGACGAGCTCGTTCGGCTTGCTGCTGTGCCCGGTCTTGACCAGGGACAGGGCGGGCTTGTCGGCCGTCGTCGCCACGGTCTGGGACGGCGGGGAGGCCGGGGGTTCGCCGCGCGGCGGGGTGCCGGTGCTGGTGGCGGTGTTCTTGATCGACCCGGCGTCGACGTCGGCCTGCGTCACGGTGTAGGTGGCG